>JBGPCS010000007.1:0-19483 GCA_041481875.1 Sulfurifustaceae bacterium | reverse complement strand
GATCACCGGCCGCGGCGATACGCCGAACCGGCACGACGTCCTAACCGGTTCGACGCCGGACGGCCGCGCATCGACCGATGATAAAGATACGACCTGCGGCAATTGGACCAAGAGCGGCGAAGGATCCGCGATCGTCGGCCATCACGACCGCCTCGGACTGTTCGACAATGCGCCGTCCAAGTCCTGGAACTCCTCGCACGCGACGCGCGGCTGCGGCCAGGATGCGCTGCGCAGCACCGGCGGCGACGGCCTGCTTTACTGCTTCGCGACGAATTGACAGCGGTTCGAAACGGCTCGCAGCGGCGGAAGCGGTTCCGCCGCTGCATGTCGGGTGGCAATAAAAACATTTTACGTCGGGCGCAATAGTTCATGGAGGGCGCAATAGCGAAGCGTATTGCGCCGCAAGCATCGGACAGCTCGGCGCATTGCGGCGCACGCCTAAATACCGCTACGAGATCCGGGACCGCGATCTCCAGAACGCAAGCAGCGGCTCGATGAGCGCCTGCGGGCGATCTTCCGGAAAGAACAGTTTCGCATCGGGTACCTCAACCACACGCACGACCCCCGGAATGGTCCGCTGCAGCCAGTGCGCCCATTTCACATCGAAGAAAATGTCCGCCAGTCCCCACACCACGAGGGTCGGGACATGGAGCTTGCGCAGCTGCGGCTCAATCCGCACGGTTTGCGCGTTGTCGAACCCGAGCCAGTAGCGATGGAAATTGGCTTTGCGTTCCGCCGTGGCGAGCACAGGTTCCAGATACACGCGGATGACCTCGTCGGTAAGAACGCTCGGATCCGCGAATGCGCGAAACAGCGGGACGGACTCTCCACGCTCGAAACGAACGCGCGCCGCGCCCGGGTCGTCGAGCAGCGCCTGATAAATCTCCCACGCCGTGCCGCGACGCGCCATTTCGATCAGCGGCAGCACTTGCGGCGGAGGCCAGCCGTCGTGCACGTCGCAGTTCGTGAGCGTGAGGGTCGAGAGACGGTGCGGATAGTGGGCCGCGAAAATCTGCGCGATCGCGCCGCCGCTGTCATTTCCCACCAGATCAACGCGATCCAACCCGAGCGCGTCGAGTGTTTGCGCGATCATGTGCGCCTGCGCGGTGAATGAAACGTCCTGCGTGGCGCCGATTTCGGTGTAACCGAGACCCATGAGATCGAGCGCAATGCAGCGCCGCACGCGCCGAACGCCGTCGATCACGCGGCGCCAATGAAAGCCGTTCAGCGGAACGCCGGGGATGAACACCGCCGGCAGTCCTTCACCCTCTTCGACATACGCAATACGACCCGACGCGGTGTTAGCGAAACGCCGGTGGGCGTGGAACGTGCGAACGTCCATCATGGTGTCCTCCGACTAGCGTGTTTCGGTACGCGCACTCGACGTAAACGTTTGATGATGGATATGAGCAGCGCAGCCCGTTGTGTTGGAAATCGTAGCGCCATACCTCGGAGAACGCTTGGGGAAAATTGCTATTTCGACGCCACCGCTGGGGCACCCGCAAGAATCAGGATCGCGCGGCGCGTTACGGCTCGCGCCCAATCGCCGTATGGGTTCTCGGAGCAAGCGCAAGAACGTCGAAACTTCTGAACGTCTATCGCGTGCCGACCGCAAACACGCCGAGCCGGTTACGCAAAGCACTCACGGAGGACTCAAACGTCCTATCGCTGGTTATCGTTTGAGTTGCAGTACTTCGATGCCGTAGCCGTCCGGATCCTTGATGATGCAGTAGCGCAGCGTGCTCGCGTCGAGCGGCCCCTTCGAGAAAGTCACTCCGTGTGCACGGAGGTGTAGCACGGCCGCGTCGAGATCGGACACCATCATGACCAATCGGCTGTAGCTGTCGCCGTACTGATACGGCGCCGTCCGTTTGGTGTTCCACATCAGGATCACACCGGCGCCTTTGCTGTCCGGGAAAGTGAGGACCACCTCCTGCACACCGTCACCCAAGTCGAATCGCTGCTGCTCGCGCATGCCGAGCACGTCCCGATAAAATTTGAGCGACCGTTCAATGTCGGCGACGAAGTACGCCGTGTGCAAGATGCGTGGTTTGAACGCGTTGAGATCGGCGGTCGATAGTTCATTAGTCAGAGGTTGGCTGGCCATGATAGTTACTCCGTTGAATTGTCGAGTTCGTCGCGAATTGTCGTTCTTGGTTTGCTAGGCGGCCGGCGATTTGCAGGCCGAAGCGGTGCGCCGGATTCCCTCGGCGTAGGACGTGGGTTCGAATTTGAAAGCCGTCGAGAACTTCGTCGAGTCGAAAAGGTACTCGGCGGCACTCTGATACAGCATCTCGTTGGACTCCCGAATATTCGAGTCGAATAAACCCGCAAGCCTGAGGAGCAGGGGGCTGAGGACTCGGTACTTTGGCGCAACTCCAAATTCTTTCGCCACCATCTGAATAAAGTCCTTACCAGTGAGTGGACTCGATGCCGTCGGGACGTGCCAAGTTTGATTCCACGCCGATGCGGCATCCGCCAGCAGCATCAAGCTCCTCGCTGCATCCGTCGTATAGGTGTACGAGTGCGGCACTGAATCGTTGGCCAGCCACGAAGCCGTGGCGCCCTTGGCAAATTTGTCGAAGACTAAAATATTAGGAACGCTCGTCTTCACCTGCGGACCGTAGAAATCGGCGGAGCGCGCGATCATCGCGGTGAGCTTGCCGGCCTTGATTTCGTCGAGCAGCGTCGTCGCGATCTGCGCGCGGACTTCCCCTTTCTTGCTGCACGGATTGAATGGGGTTTCCTCCGTCATGCGCCCGCTCACCTTTCCATACATGTAGACGTTGTCGAAAAAAATCAGCTTCGCCTTCGCGCGTTTGCAGGCTTCAATCGCGTTGTTCATGATGCGCGGCCACAGCTCGCGCCAGACTTTGTGATCGTATTTCACGCCCACCAGCAAGTGCACCACCGTAGAACCGGAAACCGCGGCGATGGTTTGATCCAGGTTCGAGATGTCCGCGGCCACGGTTTCGGCGCCCGCGACCGGGTTGGGATTGCGCGCGACCAGACGCACCGGCTGCCGCGCACGCGCGAGCTCTCTCGCCAGTTCCGACCCGATCGCGCCTCCCGCTCCTAGTATCGTTTGCATTCGGTCTCTCTTTGTCGGCGCAAAAGCGGAAACAGCGTCGCTGCATCGAGCTTAGGCCGGCCGCGAATCGAAAATCTCGCGCATGACGCAATCGAGGCGTGCTTCGGGGACTGCACGATCGCGCGCCTCGCGTAGACGTCGACGGCGGTCCCTGTTTCCGTCCGCGATTGTTCCGTATTCCGTACCGGCCCGCGCGGATCTACTGTGTGACCGATTGTTGAATGCCGGCGATCGCCCAGTGTCGTCCGTCATCGACCGGCTTGGTGATGTGCCAAACCTCATCGAACGCTTCGGGTTCGGCGCCCGCGGTCTCGCGGACCGTTCCGAAGAAGCGCACGCTCGCGATCTGCTCGCCGAACTCGGTGGCGAAATCGAGCAGCTCGGCATCGAGCTTGACCACGTCGGTCTGCTGCTGCACCTCGCTGCGCTCCTGCAACTGCATTTTTATCTCCGCGAACATTTCGGGCGTGGTAAACCGGCGAATGTCCTCGATGTCTCTCGCATCGTTCGCCGCCTGCAGACGCACGAAGTTGACCTTAGCGTTGTGAATGAAACTATCGGCATCGAAGTCGGCCGGCACGTTCAGCCGCGGCGCGTATGCGGCGGCGGTGTTTGCGCCGCGAGCCTCGGTTTCGAAGTGCGGCGCAGCGCGCCCCGCAGCGGCGTATTGCAGCGGCCGCGCTGTCTGCGGCTGGAAGCGGCGCATCAGGAGTCGAAACACGAAGACAACTGCCAAGGCGATGAGCGCGACCATCATGATCGACGCCAGCTCTTCGCCAAAACCGAAATGGGAAGCGAGCGCCGCCAAACCAAGACCGGCGGCGATTCCGGCGATCGGCCCAAGCCAGCGACTTCCACCGGCCGGTTGCGGCGTCGCCGGTGTCGGATTTGCCGGTGCCGGCGCCGCCTGTTTGGCGGGCGCGGGCGCGTTGCGCTGCATGCCGGTGCTGCCGCCGCCGTTGAAGCGTTTCGCGTCGGCGTCACCGATCGTCAAACCGACACCGACAACGACGGCGAAAAGCGCAATCAGTAAATGTTTCATCTTCTTCTCCTGCTTGTGCGGTTGAACTCGACGACGCAACCCAATGGCGAGGGATTATAGCGGCAAACGGAAGCGGACGGACGAGAGGTGCGAATCACGAAATCCCCGCGGTATCTGCAAGGTGGGAGGCGTCTGAGCTCGGAGCAGTTGCTTCGCGATTCCCGTTGATGCTGAAGCACGCCGCGACATGCGTGTTACGACGCGGTCAACGAACGTGTCGACAGTAACGTTGATGTCAAAATCGCGTCGCACGCCTCGGCACTGTCTGCGGATCGAACTAGGGCCGCGGGACGGCGTGAAATCCATACGAAAGGAGAGAGTTATGCAGGATCCAACTATGAAATCTTGGCGGCGACCGCGATACATCGCGAGCGTCTTGGCGTTCGCGCTGCTGGCGGTGTCCGGGTTCGCATTCGCCGAGCCTCGGGGGCCGGGTCCATACTTCGGTGTCGGTTTCGGGCAATCGACGATGAAAGACGCCAACACCGCGTTGCTCGGCACCCCGACAGCCGACACCGATACCGCGGTTAAAATCTTCGGCGGCTATATGTTCAACCCCTATCTCGGCCTGGAACTTGGTTACGTAAATTTCGGCACATTCATGGGCTCGTTCCCGCGTGAAGACTGGAGCGCGACAGGCTTGGATTTCTCCGTCGTCGGCGTCTTGCCGGTGCCCAACGTTTATTCGAATTTCTCGTTGTTCGGCAAATTCGGAGTGAACTCCTGGAGCGTGGATGACAACCTGCCTGCGTTCGGCTTCGTGAATGCGAGCGGCACGGATGCGAGTTACGGCTTCGGCGCGGAGCTCGGCTTGAGCCGCAACGCCGGCCTCAATCTCCAATGGGAGCGATTCACGAACGTCGGCGACCCGAACGTTACCGGAAGAAGCGATCTCGATCTCGTCACGCTGAACTTCGTCTACCATTTCGGGGAACCGGCGTATCGAGAGCGATATCGGCGTCGATACCCATAAGCTTCGAGTGCCGTCGGCACGACGCGGTCGCGCGTCGTGCCGCTCCGCGGCCAACTTCCGAAAATCCGTCGTCGACACCGCCGCCCGCGCGCATCCTGCACAATGCTGGCGTCCCCGGCGGGCCCGCTGATCGGCACAAATCGAGCGTCGCTGTCGCGCGCGGTGCACGATGTTCGCCATTCGCCTCGGCGGTGGCGGACGTGCAATCTTCAAGAAAGTGAACGATAGTTAAGAAGGAGAATTGCACAGCGACAAAACCGGAAGTCGATCGCGAATGAAGGATTCCGCGCCCTTGAAAAAGACCTTGCTCATCCCGCAAGACGATCCGCACCAGGCGCATCGCATTAGACGGTACCTTATCGCGGTCGGTACGTCGTTGCTGGTGCTGTTGCTCATGGCGCTCCTCAACTTCCACGGCCATCTCCAGGGGAGCGCCGTGATCTACTCAGCCGGCGCGATGTTTTTCTTTTTCGTGTTGTACTACGTTCTGTTCCGCTCGGGACTGAATTTGCGGATGACGGACCCGAGCCTGACGCACGCGCAAATGCTCAGCGGCCTTTCCGTTATCGCGTACGCGATGTTTCACGCAACGTACGAAGGCCGCGGCATGCTGTTGTATGTCTTTCTCGTGACGTTCTTGTTCGGTTTATTTCGCCTGAACTCCCAGCAGCTCCTGCGGTTGGCGTTGTTCGCTATCGCCCTCTACGGATCGGTTCTCGCCGCGTTGTGGTTCCTTCAGCCGGAAAATTTTCACCTGCAACTGGAGCTGCTGCGCTGGAGCGTCGCCGCCGTTGTCCTTTTTTGGTTCGCGCTGATGGGCGGATATATCGGCCGCATGCGCAAGCAGCTGAGCGAGAGCAATACAAAGCTCGAAGAAGCGGTGCAAAAGATCCAAGACCTCGCGACCCGCGACGAGCTGACGGAGGTACCGAACCGCCGCTATCTAATGGATGTGCTGCGGCATGAAGCGGCGCGCAGCGCCCGATCGGGGGCGCCGTTTTGCGTTTGTATCGTCGATATCGATCTCTTCAAGCGCATCAACGACCAATTGGGCCATCACGTCGGGGACGAAGTGCTGCGCGACTTCGCTCGCGGCGTCGCGAACGAGACGCGCGCCACCGATTTCTTCGGGCGCTACGGCGGCGAGGAGTTCCTGTTGATCTTGACCCACACCACGCTCGCCGGGGCGGAGATTCGAGCGGAGCGCCTGCGAAAATCGGCGACGAAGATGAAGCTGCCCGGTCTCGGTGCCGACGCGCATCTCACGATCTCGATCGGCGTGGCGCAGCACGCACCCGGCGCGTCGTTCGAGGAAACGGTGAAGCGGGCCGACGAAGCGCTTTATCGAGCCAAAAACTCCGGGCGCAATCGTGTGGAGTACGCGCCTGTGTCGGCGTCGTGAATCTGCATTGCTTCGTGCTGACGTACTTCGATACTAAAAGAGAATAAAAGAGAAGCATCGTATTGAGAAAGAATCTCTTACCCGCTTCGTGACATTGCCAAGGTGATCAGCGATACGGCCTACGTGCTTTGCGCCACGAGGTACAGCGACCTAAAGGCAAATAACAGCTTCATCGAACGAAAGCTGAAAGCGGTTACGACGATGCGTGTTCACAATACGATTGCGAGGCTGATTGAGTTGAGTGCGGAAGGGGGGTGTAAATAAGTTTGTGTAAACGGTCATTCGGCAGGAGACTGCCGCCAACTAACAAGGAACCAAAATGACCGTAGACAAGCAACCATTACCCCAAGACCTCATCGAGGCGTTACTCGCCAACTACAAGAGGCCTGAAGATTTAATCGGCGAGGACGGGCTATTGAAACAGCTCACCAAGGCGCTCGTCGAACGCGCTTTGCACGCCGAGTACACGTAGGGTGCAATAGCGAAGCGTATTGCGCCGTGGGTCGATCAACGTAGCGAAGCTCACCGGTTGCCGCGCTGCCCGCCCGCTGTGGGGAAACAACAGAGACAGACCCCGGCCTATGGTTCCGTGTATTCTAGAACTAGAGAAAAAAACGGATCGCCCCCAACGTCTGCCCGCCGATGTCATCCCATTCCGTCTCCAGATATAAATTCGCATGAAGCCGAAACCAGGTCGCTATGGCATCGAAGGCTGGCTGCGCAGAAGTTGGCTGCATACTGGATATTGGAAAACACTGTCCGGCTTGCGCGCGGATCGCAGCTCGGTTGTGGTGGATGGCGCTTCGCTATGCTTCATCGACTATCCGTTCGAGCCGGCGACGGTGTTTCCGACCGGCGCGGTGACTGCCGATCAGATTGCCGAAGTCAACTTAGGCCGCCCGTCGCATGTGCGGCTGAAGAACGGCGACATTCTTTTCGTTTCTCAGCCGAGCAAAGACGCATTAGTGACGTTCATCAATCGAACCGACGTGAAGACGGAGCGTCGAGGATCGGTCTGGGCCGCGTTGCTCGATCCTTTTCTCGATACCTGGGAGGAACAAGCAACCATTGACGCGCAATTCGCTTGGCTTGCGAAGGTGGGCGTGGATCGCGACGCCGCCGATCGATGGCGACGCGAGGCGGCTCCGGCGATGGTCGCGTATAACTTCGGCACCCGCTTGTGGGAGTGGACCATGCTCGATTTGTACGATGTGTTACGGGCTCAGCGCGCGCGTTTATCGGGAACGGCGTTCGCGGACTTCTATTCCCGGGCCATGCGTTTGGCGCAGCTCGATCCGCTGTCGGAGGACTGGATTCCATCCACCGAAACAGCGAGCGTTTCAAGCACGCTGTTCGCGGTGTTGATCGAGTGGTATCCGCGGGAGAACGGATCCCTCAAGAGCTTTAGCAAGCGCTGGGATGCGCGAACCGAGCATGTGAAACAGTGGCAGCAGAAGCTCACTGCTGAGCTCACGTCCTCCTACTCCGAGGCACATCGCCGCTATCACACATTGGTGCATATCGAATACTGCCTGCGGCAACTCAACAGCGTATGGAACTATGCGGTTCGTTTGAACGAAATACGCTGGGCGATTTTATTTCACGATGCGATCTACGACTCTCGACGCGATGATAACGAAGCTCGCTCGGCTGATTGGGCGTGCAAGGCGATGGAGGAAGTTAAGCGACCTGCGGACGAACAGGCGCGCGTTCGAGCAATGATTTTGGCAACGGCGCACGCAGGCGAGCCGCGAACCGCCGACGAGGCATTGCTGCTCGACATTGATCTGTCGATTTTCGGCGCCGATGAAGCAATCTTCGACGAATACGATCGATCCATTCGAACCGAATACAATTGGGTTCCTGCGAGTGCCTATCGGGAAGCGCGCGCAAAGGTGTTAGGGTCCTTCGTGAATCGCGAGCCGCTGTATCGAACCGTGTCGTTCCGGCAGCGCTACGAAGCCACTGCACGAAAGAACATCGAGCGCGCGCTGAGGATGAACCGGGCTCCGCGCCTTTAGATTTCAGGATACATTTCCGATCCCACGGATATCGCCCGACGAGTTCTTCCCGTCGTTGCCCGACTTAGCTACTTCGATACACGTCACGTCGATGCGCAACTTTGAAGCGGAGGTGTCAGTCTTTGTCTATCAAACTCGTCAGTGACATCGCCGCTCCCGCACCTGCAAGTTGTGCCACGATGAACGCGAAAGCGTCAGCAGGACGAATTCCGGAAAACGTGTCGGTAGCCGTGCGCGCCAGCGTTACCGCGGGATTCGCGAAGGACGTCGATGCGGTAAACCAGTAAGCAGCGGTTACGTAGCTCGCAACCAAAAGGGCGATTCGGTCCTGCGCGAAGCGGTTGCCGAGCAGAATGGTCAACAGCAACCCGAATGCGGCGACGAATTCACTCCACCATTGCGCAACGCCCGTACGAGCGTGTGTCGACGCAAAGAAAAGCGGCAGATCGAACATCGCATGCGCGGCCGCCACGCCTAAGTAGGCGCCCGCGAGTTGCGCAGCGATATAGAACAATCCAACTCGTGTGCTGATACGTCGCTGCAACCATTCCACCAATGTCACGGCGGGATTGAAATGCGCTCCCGAGACCGGTGCGAACAGAGAGATCAGCACGAACAAGATCGCTCCGGTGGCGAGCGAGTTGGCGAGCAGGGTGATCGCGGGATTTCCCTGCGCGAGACGCTCGCCCATGATGCCCGATCCCACGAGGGTGGCGAGCAGTAGCGCTGCACCGAGGGACTCCGCGAGGAGCTTAGACGGCACGACTAGGTTGGCCGCTTTGTGCCGATCGCTCTAACTTCGCGCTGTAACGCCAAGCGGTCTAGTTTTTCAATCGGTAGCGAAAGGAAGAGTCGAATGCGGTTCCCGATCTCTCGAAACGCCCGATCAAACGCCGCGCGCTTTTCGTCGTCGGTTCCCTGGATGGCTGCGGGGTCGGCGAAGCCCCAGTGCGCGGTGATCGGTTGACCGGGCCACACGGGGCAAACCTCGCCGGCTGCGTTGTCGCAGACCGTAATCACGAAATCCATCTTGGGTGTGTCGGGCGTGACGAATTCGTCCCAACTTTTGCTGCGCAGATTGTCTGTCGGACATTTAACCTGCGTTAGCTTTTCCAGCGCGAACGGATTGACGCGCCCGGTCGGATGGCTGCCCGCGCTGTACGCCTTGAATTTGCCGCGACCCCATGCATTGGCCAGACCTTCCGCGATGATGGAGCGGGCGGAGTTGCCGGTGCAGAGGAAAAGTATGTTGCGCACGGTCAACAGCAGGAACAGCGCTCGGGCGCAACAGCGCGCCGGCGCAATCTACCCCGTTCCCATGCGGAGAAGCGCGGCAGCAAGCGGCGAACGCATATCGAACGCTGCCGCTGCCGCGCGCGCTGAAATCCATCGATCGCGGATCGGCTTGTCGATTGCATCGCGTGAGTTCTGCTAGACCGGCGCGCAGCAGGAGGAGGGCGCTTTTTCCTTCGGATGGCGGTCGTCTCCATAGACCGGAACCCCATCCAATGTGTTGAACGATTCCCATGGCACACCTTGCGGATCCATCGTCCAATACTTATCGCTCTTGGCGTAACAACAGGACACGCCCTTTTGTTCGAGCGTCGACACGTCGGCCTGGGCCAGGCGCGCGCGTAATTCCTCGATCTCTCCGCCGTCCTGGGCTTGGATGCCGAGATGATCCACGCCGGTTTTGCCGGCCCGGGTCGAAATCGCGAAGTTCACGCGCGGGTCTTCAAGTTGCCACTTCGCGTAGTCTTCTTTCTTGACGGTCGGCTCCATACCGAACAGCGCTGAGTAAAACCGCACACTTTGTTGCAGGTCGTGGACGGCTATGTGTACATGAAAGCGCTTCACAGGGTTCACTCCTTTAGTTGAAAGGGAATCAGCGGGTAACGGCTCGCAGCTTTGCGGCACTGCGGGCTCCCCGTTTCTCGCGTGACGAAGGCGTCGATCGGGCGGAAGGCGCGCACTTTACCGGTGCGCACGCGGCTTCGCCGCCGCAGCAGTTGTCGGTGAGAAAAGCCAGCAGGTCGCTCATCTGCGCATAGTTCGCCGAGTAATAAATGAAGCGTCCGTCTTGCCGTGCCTCTATGAGACCGGCATTCGTCAGCTCCTTCAGATGAAAGGACAATGTCGCGTTGGCAATGCCCAACTCTTCGGCAATTTCGCCCACGCTCCGGCCGTTCTGTCCCGCCTGCACCAACAGTCGATAGATGGCGAGGCGGTTTTCCTGCGCTAGCGCGGCCAGCGCCCGCAAGACGAACTTTGTTTCCATATTTCGATATTTATCGAAATAACAGTGAATGTCAAGGCGTCCGCCCAACAGCACGCGACCGGGCCGACGGGAGCCGAGAAATGTCCGACGCTATGTTGTCGGCGATGGGCATGTGTCGCGGGGTTAGGCCGGGCGCCGACGTCATCGCCATGCGTGGCGCACGGTTATATCGCGGCGATTCTTGTCGCCATGATCGTGTTGCACGTGCTGGCCGCGATCTACCACCAGTTCGTCAGAAAAGACGGACTGTTCGGGCGGATGTTCTTCGGGCAGTGCGCGTCGGATTCGTCGCGTCCGGGGAAATAATTTCGCCGAAGCCGGCGCACACGTGCAAGATGTGCTTACAATCCTCCGGTGCATCGCATGCTGACGCAACCTCTCTTTTTGCCAAATCGCGAACTGCTGTGATGGAAGAGGTCTTGTTCGTCGTCAATCCCAGAGCCGCATCCGGCCGCGCTTCGCGCGTTTGGACTTCGCTGTGCGACCGCGTACCGAGCCTGCGCACGGCCAATGTCGTACAGCGCGATGAAACCGCATCTGCCGCGGCCGCGATCGCCGCCGCGCTCACGCCGCGCATTCGCCGCGTGGTTGCCGTCGGCGGCGATGGCACGTTGCACTACGTGCTCAATCTATTGATGGCCGACGCCGCCGATCAGAATCGCTGCATCGGTCTCATCCCGGTCGGCACCGGATCGGATCTCGCGCGCGGCCTGAAGCTGGAGCGTCAGCCCGAGCGCGCGCTAGCGCTGGCCCTGGAGGGAGTGCCGTCGCGGCTGGATGTATTGCGTCTCGACGCGGGCGGACAGCGCCGCTACTTCATTGTTGAAGCCTCGCTCGGCGTGACGACGCTCGTGGCGGCGCGCGTCAACGCGCTGGCGCGGCGCAACACGTGGACGTTCCTCACGGCGGCGCTGCGCGAGCTCGCGAGCTACCGACCGCAGTGGGCGAGGATTCATCTCGACGGTAAACCGTGGCGCGAGGGTTACTTCTATTTGATCGTCGTCGCCAACTGCAGTCATTTCGCTAAAGGCATGCGCATCGCGCCGATGGCCGATCCGACCGACGGGTGGGCCGACGTGGTGGTCGCCGAGGCGGCGCCGACGGCGCAGGTGCTCCTCTGGATGCCTACTATCTATCTCGGCAAGCATCTGGCCGCGCCGTTCGTTCATTGCGCGCGCGCGCGATCGATCGATATCGAGACCGGTCCCGAGCCGGCGGCGTTTGAAGGAGATGGTGAAGTAACGCTACCGGCGCCTGGGAACCTCACGCTGATGCCCGGCGCCGTGTTGTTCAGCGGTGCAGGACGGCGCTAGATAAGTCGCAGCAGGACGTTCGTTCGACGACGAGTGGCGCGCCATCGCTGGACGCGTGGGATATATTTCCTAATACATGCAGGCCTATATCCAACCAAAATTTACCGAACACGAAGGGCGCGCGTTGTCGCGCTCGATGCGCGCCGACGTGAACGGGCAGCGGCTAATGGAGCCGTCTTTCATACGGACGCTATTCAAACTACTGGTGTTGTTTCTGCTGTTGAGTGTCGCGCTCGCGCTGAGCTGGTGGGGGAGCTCGTTCTGGGTATTGGCCACGGCCTATATCGGCAACGCGTTGTTGCTGGCACAGTTTGCATTCATTGGCCACGATGCCGGGCACGGCGCGATCAGTCGGCGCGTTGCGGCGAATCGCGCGTTCGGACAGATCAGCATGACGCTCGTCACCGGGCTCGCGTTCGACGAATGGATCGCGCGCCACCGCACGCACCATCGCTTCTGTCAGGACGAGAAGCGCGATCCCGACATGGCGGTCGATCTCATCGTATCGCTCACGGAGAATTCCAAACGGCGGAAGGGCGCGCTGGGGCGCTTCATGACGCGTTACCAGGCGATCCATATCTGGCTGCTGTCGTTGCTCTTCGGTCATAGTCAGCGCCATCTCTCGCAGACGGCGGTGCTCCGCGATCCGCGCCGTTACGCGCTCGACGCCGCGGTGCTCGTTTTGCATTTCGCGCTTTGGTTCGGCGCTCCGTGTTTGCTGCTCAATGTGCCGTTCTCGGCTGCGCTGCTCGCTTACGTGATTCCGTTGACGCTCTTGGGTCCGTACCTTGCCGCGATTTTTTGGGTGAACCATGTCGGCATGCCGCTGATCGAAGACGTCGAGCGCTTCTCGTTCTTCGAGCATCAAGTCGTCACGTCGCGGACTATCGTCAATCCACCGGCGTGGGATTGGCTGTTCGGCGGGCTGAATTTTCAAATCGAGCATCATCTGTTTCCGCAGGTGCCGTCGCGCCGCCTCGCCGCAGTACAGACGATCGTGCGGAAACATTTTGCGGGCAACGGGATCGAGTATCACGGCGTTACGTGGCGGGCCGCGATCGGCTCGATTGCGACGCATCTACGCACGATCGCGCACGCGCGATGAATGCCGTATACACCAGCAGTCAGCGACGATTCGAAATCGGCGCAATCATTTTATTTGCGCTACTCGCCGGCTGGAGTTTGTGGCGGCTCGCCGTTGCGGCTGAATGGTGTTTGTTCCCGGTATTGCTCGTCGCAGCGCCGCTCGGTTGGCTCGCGACCGATTTGCTGAGCGGCCTGCTGCATTGGACGTTCGACTCCTTTGGCAGCACGAACACGCCGGTCATCGGCAATTCCTTCATCCGCCCGTTTCGCGAGCATCACGTCGATCCGCAAGCGATGACGCGCCACGATTTCATCGAGACGCACGGCGCGAGCTGCTTCGCCGTGCTGCCGTTTTTATTGGTGACGAGCGTGATGCCGGTCGAAGGTATCGGTTCGTTGTTGACGCAAACGTTTCTGCTCACGCTAGCGCTGGGCGCGCTCGCGACCAACCAATGTCACAAGTGGGCGCATATGGACGAGGCCGCAATACCGGCGGTCGTTCGCCGGCTGCAGCGCTGGCGCTTGGTGTTGCCGCGCCGGCATCACCGGCTGCATCACACGGCGCCGTTCGACTCGCACTTCTGTATGTCGAGCGGTTGGCTCAACGCGCCGTTGAACGCTCTGCTGCGCGCATGGCACTGACGCCCGATCTGCGCATCGGTATCGGCAAGCGCGCCGGGCTCGCCGCGGGGATGCTCGGCATGTTGTGCGTGCTCGCGGAGCTGTGCTTTCTGTTGCCCGATCTGCTGGTAACCAAGGATGCACTGCCGATGTACAAGGCGCACATCGGTCTGTTCCGCGGCATCCTTCAAGCGAGCATCGTCGCCACCTTCGTGCTCGGTGCGCTCGGCGTTGCGCTATCGCTACCCAACCGCCGTGGTGTGCTCGGCATCGCGCTCGGCGCGACGGCGCTGTTGATGGGCGGCGCGGAGGTCGAGCCGCTCGATATTTCCGGATCGCGCGCGTTCTCCGCCGGCCTCGACTACTTCGTACTCGAGCTCCTGGTGCTGGGCCTTATCTTCATTCCGCTTGAAGGGTTGTTTCCGCTGCGCGCACAGCGCGTATTACGCGAGGGCTGGCAGACCGACCTCAAGCACTTCTTCGTCAGCCATGCCGGCGTGCAGCTGCTGTCCTTCGCCGCGTTGATTCCGGCGCAGATGCTTCTGGCCTGGGCGGTGCGGCTGGATTTCCAACAGGCGGTCGCCGCCCAGCCGCTGTGGTTGCAGTTCATCGAGATCATCGCGGCGGTCGACTTCGCCACGTACTGGATCCACCGCGCGTTCCATGAGGTACCGTGGCTGTGGAGCTTTCACGCCATCCACCACTCGAGTCGAATAATGGATTGGCTCGCCGGCTCGCGCATTCATGTTGTCGACGTGATAGTGACGCGCGCGGTAGCCTTCGCGCCGGTGTTTTTGCTCGGCTTCGCGCCGCCGGCGCTGTATGCCTATCTGGTGTTCGTGTCGTTCCACGCCGTGTTCATACACGCCAATGTCCGCTGGCGCTTCCCGGGTCTGCGCTGGGTCATCTCGACGCCCGAGTATCACCACTGGCATCACACGTCGGACGAGGAGGGCATCGACAAGAACTTTGCGCAGTTCTTACCGTTGTGGGACGTGCTGTTTGGCACGTCGCACCAGCCCCACCATTGGCCGAGGAACTACGGCACGGTGAATTTTCAACCGCCGGAAACTTACCTCGGCCAGCTTGCGTATCCGTTCCGCAAACGAGGGAAAGCGACGCCTTACGGATGAGGCATGGTCGGCCTGTGATTTAGCGGCGATCTGCCAAGTGTTCTTGATCGCTCGTTACGCGGAAGAACACAATGCACATTTCATCGGTCGTGTTTTCGCCCCAACGTACCGTTTGTGGCGGTGAGTTCGGCTGGCGCGGATTGTTCGTCGAGTTGTCGTAGATCGCCTGCATCTCGATTACGGTGCCGCCGGGTAGCGGTACCGGCTCGGCGAACGTGTAGGCGCCTTGCCAATTGAAGTCCCAATCGTTGATGTATATCAGCGGGCGGACGGTGCCGTCGGGATACTTCGCGGTCACTTTCATTTCGCGTCCGAGCAGATGCATGTGCGGCGTGACGTTGATCGCGTGGAAATTCTGGTTGGGCGGCACGGTGTACGACGCGCGCACTTCGTGGCGCGCCGCGCCCGCCGGAATCTCGAAAGTCCTGTTGATCGCGATGACGGAACGCGACAGTTTATCGACTGGACCCTTTGCAAAGCGCAAACCGACTTTGGTGCGGTCGGTTTGATCTTGTCCGGTGCAACAGTTGTGGTAGTGGACCTGCATGACGATCGTCGCGCCCGCCGGTAAGCGCATCGCGACGCCGTCCGGCATCTGTGTCGGTGGCGAACCCGGCGCCCAGCCGCCGAGTGCGCCGAGGTCTATACGCGGAATGCGCGGGCCGCCGAAACAGTCGTAGCCCGGTCCCGGCTCGACGCGATCGAGCTCGGCCGACGTCTTTCCGCGATCGAGGTAAGTAATGACGTGATGCACGATCCTGCGGTTACCCGGAAGGACCTCGCTTGCGCTGACGTAGCGATCTTCCTTGAACGACGTCGGGATGACGAAGCAACGGTAGACATCCTTGCTGCCGAGGCGAATCGTGAACGACTCGGACGGCTCGATCACGACGTCAGGCTCGCCCGCGACCCAGGAAGACGGGAATCGCTTCGGCGGCGGGAGCTTCGAACGGTCGCCTTCGGGCGCGCCGGCATCGACCCAACGTTTGATGAGATCGACATCGGTATCCGCCATGCGCCGCACGTGTTGAAATTCACCATGCCCGGGCACCGGTTTCCACGGCGGCATCCGGCGAGAACCGGTGGCGTCGGCGATGGCGTAGCGGAATGTAAACGCATCGTCGTAAGTGACGAGCGAAAACGGCGCCACGCCGCTGTCGCGATGGCAGGCCTGGCAGTTCTCCTGGAAGATGCGCGCGATCTGGCCGCTGAAGGTCACCGCGTCGGGCTTCGTTTTCGGCGGCGTGTCGGCGCCGGCGGGCAGGGCGGCTAGCATGAGTAGAAGCACGAAGAGGTGAGCGCGTCGCGGCATAAATTCCCCGTTGTGATGGTGCAGTTGCTATAGCGTAGTTCGAACTGGCGATGCAGGCTAGTCTGAAGAACGCGCGGGTGATTGGCTGGTTGACGCACACCTTCTACGGCAACCATGGGCGTGGCACGTTAGTTGGCGCGCCAGCGCAGTCCACGTTCGAGTCCGAAGCGGACGTTCAGCGACTGTCGTTGGAGGTTGTCACGCTTCCTTTGCCGCGAGTATCGTCTGGGCTTCGAGCAATTCCGCGAGCTTCTCCGCCGTCACGGGTTTGCTGAAATAATAACCCTGGAATTGGTCGCATGCGCGCGCGCTGAGGAAGTCCGCTTGAGCTTTGGTTTCGACACACTCGGCGACGACGTTCAAGCTCAGCGTCCTACCCATGGCAATGATGGCCTCGGCGATACCTCTGCGATGCGCGTGATCCGACCGGTTGCGGATAAACGATCCTTCCCAAGCTCATTCGGATCGGCGTCCGCGAGTCCTTTTTTGGACGGCGTCGACAATCACGATGTCGCGTTTGTGTACTGAATTCAAACGGGCGACATACGCTTGCAGATTGGGTTTGAGGCCGCCCCGTTCGATTGTGGCGTCGGCGATCAGCTCGGCGACATGCTCGGCTTCAAGTTGGGCGGCGCGCTCTACCGTCTCAAAGTGAATTGCAACCGCGACGCCGACAAATACCGCGACGAAACAAGCCACGGTGATGAAAGCGGACGCGAGTCCGCGGCGGATGCTTCGTTTGGGCTTGAGGTTCCGCGCTGGAGTTTCTCCATCCCGGCTGGAGGCCGGGAACCAGAATTCCCGGAGAAGCCCGCTTCGGCGCTGCGGTACAGCGACGGGGCTGAATCTCTCAACGGGTATAGTGCGCTGCCGTACGGATTAGTGACCGGCTCGGGGTTTTCATGCGCGCTCGACGGTTTTGCGCGTGTGTGTCATGACGTACATAGCGAACACCGAACGGCGTTCTCTAGAGTTCACCCAGCCATACGACGACTTCCAACGTCGCGAAGGCATTCACCGTGGCATGAAGTATTACCGGGACGAGTACCGAGCCGGTCGTTACGCGCGCCGCTCCCAGCAGCAGACCGAAGGCAACAATCGTGATCTTACCGTATAGATCGTACTGACCGTGGATCGCGGCCCAAGCCAGCGACGTGATGATGACGGCACCGGCCGCCCCGAGTCGCGATGTCCACAATCCCGCCAGCATGAAGCCCCGGAACAGCGTTTCCTCGAAGATCGGCGCGGCGCCGACCATCGCAAACCCGAGCAGTATCTTGTGGCTGGAAGACGAGTAAGCCTCGCGCATGAACTCAGGTACGATCGGTTCGCCCGTCGCGAACGAAATCAGATCGCTCGCGGCGATCCAAAGCGCGGTCGCAAACAGCCACCGCATCAGCGCGCGGCGCCGAGGCAGGATGAGCGGCAGGTAGTCGCCGATCCGCGCCCCGCGCTTGAGCTTTATCGCGCCCAGAACCGCGGGCACGCCGATCAGCGCTCCGATCAGTGTCGCGATCGACAAGACATCGCCGTCGTTTCGTAGCGACGTCAGCGTGTCCGCGAAGTCGATCTCAGTACCGGGAACGGCGGTCGCGAGGACATAAACGAACACGATCGCCGCCTGCGTCGCGGCGAACAGTAGCAAGATGACGACGGACCATGCGGATGTCGCCCAAATTCCCCAACGGCGGGACTCGGTCATGTTCTATCGTTCATTCGTATAGCCGGTTGGATTCGCGTCGCAACGACGCGACGCCGACCGTTAAAGCGGTTCGAGTGTCTACTGCCACGCGCCGCGTAGGGCGATGACATCCGCGCGCATCGCATCCGGTGTGACACGCGACGCTTCCACCGGCATGCCCGCGCGTATGGCGATTCTCGGCCAAAGGCTTTTGGGCCAGCGCCGCCAGAATACTTTTTCCTTGCGCGAGAACATGGAATGCCAGAGTCCGGAGAGCGCGAGGGGGACAACCCGGACCGGCGTCTCTTTCAGTATGCGCATCAAGCCGGGACGAAACTCGCCGATATCGCCGTCCGATGTCAGCCGGCCCTCCGGGAAGATGCAGACGAGATTGCCGTCGCGTAGTTCCGCCGCGACGATGTCGAACGCGCGATGGTATGTCTGCGGGTCCTCCTTGGCCGGCGCGACCGGGATCGCCTTCATCCCGCGGAATATCGCGCTCAGCACCGGCACCTTGAAGATGCTCGCTTCCATGATGAAGCGAATCGGCCGGCGGCACGCCGCGGAAATGACGAGCGCATCCGCGTAGCTCACGTGGTTGCAGATGAGCAGCGCCGGGCCGTCGTCGGGAATGCGGTCGAGGTCGCGCTTGTCGAGGCGATAGACGAAGTGAATGAGCAGCCAGCATAGGAAGCGCAGCAGGAATTCCGGCACCAAGCCGTAGATATACGCCGCCACGAACGCATTCAGGATGCCGGTGACGAGCAAGAGCTGCGGAATGGTGAGCCCGGCTTCGAGCGCGATCGCGCCGAAGAGCGCGGCCGCGACGATGAATACCGCATTCAGAATGTTGTTCGCGGCGATCACGCGCGACGTGACGTCCCGCGGCGAGCGTTGTTGCACCAGTGCATAGAGCGGCACGATGAAGAAGCCGCCGAAGACGCCGATCAATCCGAGGTCGGCGAGCACGCGCCACGCGCTGGGCTGAGCGATAAATTCCGCGGCGCCGAGCGCTGGCGCCGACGGCAGCGCGGGCGAGGCGAAGTATAAATCAATCGCGAACGCCGTGAGCCCGATCGAGCCGAACGGAACCAGCCCGATCTCCACTTTGTGCCCGGACAAGCGCTCGCACAGCAACGACCCGAGCCCGATGCCGAGCGAAAAAATTACCAGCAGCGCCGTGACCACTTGCTCGTTGGCGCCGAGCACGCTCTTCGCGTAGAGCGGCAGCTGCGCGAGCACGAGCGCGCCGTAGAACCAGAACCACGAGATGCCGAGCAGCGACAGGAACACCACGCGCGAGGCGCGCGCGACGCGAATGTTCTCCCACGTCGAGGTCCACGGACGCCAGTCGATACGCAAGTCGGGCGCAGCCGGACGCAACTTCGGTATCGCCAAACTCGTGAGGAATCCCGCCGCCGCGACCGCGACGATCGCGAACGTGATGACGCCGATGTCGCCGCGCGCCGCGAGCACCCCGGCGGCGAGCGTGCCGAGCAGAATCGCCAAGAACGTGCCCATCTCGACCAG
>JBGPCS010000006.1:0-19900 GCA_041481875.1 Sulfurifustaceae bacterium | reverse complement strand
TGGCCGAGCGTCGGCGGCGAAATGAATTTCGGATCCTCTTTGAAGTCCTTCTCATTCGGTACGACGTGGGGATCCTTCTGCCGTCGGCCGTCGCAGGACGCGACGAACGCGATGGCCACGAGGCAAACGAGCAGCACGCGCCAGATCGGGTTGCGTTCGGGTATCGACATTTTGCGACGGTGTGTTTCCATGCGCGCTCAGCGTCCCGTGACGATCACGGCCTTGATGCTGACCGGCCGATCGCTGTTCGCGTTGACGATGCTGAATTTCTGGCTTTCCGGAATCAGCAACGACGATCCCAGACGGAATTCCTGTTTTTGCTCGCCGATGGTGACGACGCCGCTCCCGGTGCGAATAATCAGCACGGCCGCGCCCGGCAAAGTCGTGACGTCGGTTTTCTTACCGGGGCCGACGAGCAACCCCCACTCCTCGACGAAGTAGTCTTTCGACGGACCCTCGGTTTGAAAAACCCGCCGCGCGTAGAGCCCGGGCGCGTACTTCTTATAGTTCGGCCCCTCGGGAAGATTCGCCGTGCGCGCCGGATTGCGAGCGGCCGGTTGAGCCGTATCGCGGCCGCGCAATTCGTCAGCGGCTTGCGCCGACGAGCAAAGAATCAATGAGACGATCCCGATCGCGAAGATCGAGTGCAAAGTGGAAGGGTTGGCGGGTCGAAGATGCATCCGTGCCGGTTCCCTGTTTCAACTACCTGTAAGGTGACGATGCTACCAAATGCCCAGAGGCCGTGAAAGGTCCATGCGGCGGCGGGAGTGGGCAGACCTATTCACGGTCGGCCTCGTCGCAACAGTTGCCGCGGCACCGCAGTACAAACGAAACGAACACGAACACGCCGGTAAGCACCGCCGCGGCAAAGATCGCTGGAACCAAGAATTTCGCCGCGACGCCTGCCAGCGCGGCAACGCCGAGCGGCGCCAGCGCCGCCGACGATCCGAGCGTCAAGTAGTCGAGCAGCGCGCACCGGTTTCGGCCGCGGCACTTGGCCGCCCAGCAGCCGATCAATATCGCGAGCGATACGATTGCCGCCGCCGACACCAGCGCCAGCATGCCGCTCGACGTCGAGAAGCCCGCCAGCACCAAAGCAAGCGCGAGCACGAGGCTAGTGGCCCAGCCGACCACGCAGCAGCTCTTGCCGATCGCGAGCGGAGGTCTGCGCTCGGGGCGCCCGCTGCCCGTTGGCGACGGCGCGATGTCGTCCGGATTCGCGCCCAATGCGCGCACGCGATCCCCGAGCTCTTGCAGATAGCGTTGAAACACCGGATACCAGCGGTTGTTCTGCGGAATCGCGAGCGCGATGTGTTTGAGCACGGACAGATTGCGCTTGAAGCGCGGGAGAATCTCCGCCTCGGTCTTGATGTCGATGTTGAACTGAAAAGTGCCGATGGCGCGGTACTTGCGTCCGTCGACCTGCCGCACCGCGACTTTGAACTTCTGGCCTTTAACGAGATTGGGCGGCAACTGGATGCTCATCAATCCGGCCAAACTGGTTTGAAACGGGCCGGGGATTGGAATGAAGCCGATATCGGAAACTTTGCACGCGATGGTGTTGGCGCCGGCCTTCGACAAATGCGCCGGCCCGTTGCGCAAGCTCGCGTAGCGCAGCACCTGGTCGACGTCGATCTGCGGCAAATAAAATGTCACGTGACTATCGCGCGGCAGATTGCCCCAAAGAATGCACAACTCATCGGGATGCGTTCGCCCTGACGCTGCCGTGAGCGTTGGCGCGCCTTGTGGCGTCATGTGCAGGGGGAACGGCGACGGCTTGATTTCGAACGTGTGATGCACCAAGTGCGTCGCGAAGCCGCCGGGATTGGGCGCTTCGTCGAGTAGTAAATTGCGCTGCGCCAGGTTATCGCTCGAACCCGGCGTCGCGCCGATCACCGTCTTATCGAGCTCGTAGTAGATTTCCGCGACCAGGCATTGATGCAGGCCGCGCATCAACTCTTGAATGCTCTTGAGATCGTCGGCGTAAGGACCGTTGCCCTGGGGCTTCAAGGGAAAACGTTTGACGCTCTGATTGAAGTCGAGCCAACAGCCGAAGTAGGCGAAGACTTCTTTCGCGTCGTTTCCTTTAATAGTGATGCGATTGGTCGTATCCGTTTGCTGCTCCATGTTGCCCTTGCGGGCTTCGGCGAAGCAGGGGACGTTGTTGATCTCATCTCCGATGAGACCGAGCAGCGGCGTCGTGTCCGGTCCGCTGCCGGAACGTCGATAACTCGCGTCGGTGTAATACTCGAGCGCCGTCCAGCCCGTCGTCCACAGCCGAAAAAATACCCGCACCGCAACCGCGTCGACGCCGAGCGGCGCGCGAAAACGCACGCGCGCGACCGCATAGTTGAACACGTTGTGATTATTCTCATCCTGCGAATACAGCGGCAGCTTGTCGGTTTCTTGATCGGTCGGCAAACTTTCGAACGGATGCGGA
This sequence comes from Sulfurifustaceae bacterium, assembly GCA_041481875.1. Taxonomy (GTDB): domain Bacteria; phylum Pseudomonadota; class Gammaproteobacteria; order Acidiferrobacterales; family Sulfurifustaceae; genus JACQFZ01. The sequence goes on along the minus strand of JBGPCS010000006.1, from coordinate 17,460 downwards.
TCGTTTTCCGGCCAGGCGTTGTATTTTTGCAAGACCGCTTGGACGTAGTCGTACGGTGCGTTGAGCGCGGACCCATGCTCCACGTCGGCGGTAAATTTATCGCCGGGTTTGGTCGAGTACGCGCGCAAGTCGATGCTGAGCCACGGCGGATCGCCGTCGCGCATGCGCGGATTCGGGTTCTTGCTGAGCGTGAGCTGCGCCTGACTGACGAAGTCGCGCATGCTGGCGGTGAAGGTCACCGTTTGAAAATCTTCATTCGCCGGGATCTGATTGAACGCGTCCTGGTTGCTGAAAGTGATCTCGCACGGGTAGACGATGCGTTGCGCCGTATCCTTGTTCTGAAATCCGCCTTCGTAGAGCGGCGCACCGAGTGTCGCGCTCATGCCGGGGACATTGCTGTTGTCGGCGCGCCGCAGCGAGAACGTCGGCGTCGTCACTTCGTCGGGTAGAAAGCCGTCGTACACCAAGTAAAGCGCCTGCGGAAACGCCGCGGGCGTGCCGAGCGCTTGCACTTCCTGCACCGAGAACGTCGAAATATCCGATGAGACGAGCGCTTTTTGATCGCAGACGCGAATGAACCGCGCCAATTCGCACGGCCGCTCGTTGTTGTCGATGATCCACAGCAAGTAGCGGCCCGGCGGCGCGACGTTCGGGTCGGCCGGCGTTTGGATGCGCAAGGTGTTGTTGTCGACCTTGTCGAAATCGACACTGAGATAACGCTGATCCATGTTGAAGCCGTGCGTGTCCGAGCCGCAGCGGATCAGCGCGACGCGACGGATGTTGTTCGCCTGCGGCGTCTTCAGCAGAAACTGGTAAGCGTAGCCGGTGCTGACCGGGCAGTCGCTGATCGTCGGGCGCGCCGCGTTGAAATAGTCCGGCTCGAAAATCTCGATGCGCAGTTCGCGCTTTTCCGGGTTTTGATTCAGATCGAGATCCGGATCGTCGGTCGGTCCGTTCGATCCCGCGGTCCACACGGCGCCGTTTGGCATCAGGATGGCAACGCCGTGGTAGTAGCGGCCGACGAACGCAGCTTCGACGGTTTTCCAGCTGCCGTTGCCGGCGTTGTACTTACCGCCTTGCCAGTCGATGCCTGGATCGTAAGTCTCGCCTTCCTTGACGCAATTGGCCTGCGATAGATCGCCCGCGCCGCCCGTGGTTCCGCCCGCGAAGAAAATTTTCCCGGTCGGCAGAATCACCGGCGAAACGAATTGGCGCAGCGGTGGTTGATTCCAATCGCGGTCGCCTGCTTGTTGCCATTGCGGCGCGTCGACGCCGAGATCGATACGCTGCGCCGTGACTCCACCCATGAGCAATACGCGCGGGCGGAATCCTTCTTGATGCAGGAGCGGCAAGATAACCGAGGTCCATGCGGCGCTCACGCCCTGATAGGTTCCGTCCGTGGGCAGGTCGATCACCGGCGAGCCGACGAATTCGCCGGCGTACGGATCGTAGACGCGGTTCTTGTCGCGCACTGGACTTGAGAAGAACACCTTGCCGCTCGGCAGCAGGTGCGCGCGATGAAAGTCGTGATCCAGCACGTTGGTCGTCTGCTTTTCCGCCGGCGGATCGGAACCGAGCAGCGTCCAGCTATTACTCCCCGCGTTGTAGCGCTCGGGAATATTGTTCGCGTGACGCTGATTCGCGGCGTCGGGATAAATCTCGCGCACGTCCGGATGTCCGCCGATCGCGAGCACGTCGCCGTTGGTTAGCGTGACGAGCGCTGGGTACCAGCGCCCGCCGGAGTCGGCGTCGCTCGACGGGTCGAGATTCATCGGGCTGATCTCTTCCCACGCGCCGCTGACTCCGGGCAATGAACCCGGGGAGAGCGGCTTGAACACGGCGCAACGCCGCTCACCGCCGCCGGCCATGTTGTGATGCTGATGTTGATCTTCGGCGTCGCCGGGCGAGGGAAGCTGTCCGCCGGCGACTAGTATTCGTCCATCAGCGAGGAAGGCATGTCCACTGCAGAAGGTGTTGTACTGAGGCGAGTTCGCCCAGGCGATGTCGAGAATGGTCTCCGCTTGGACGTCATACAAATGCGTGTCGTCGACAGAGTAGCCGCCGAAGTAGAGAATTTTTCCCTGGGTGCCGAGCGGGAGCAGGACGGCGTGGACCGCCATGTCCTTCGAACGTTCGGTGATAACGCGCCAAGGCCAAGGCATAGCAGTTCCTCCCTTACTTGCAGCTTCCTAGTGTTCGAGGCGATTGAAATTTCGGTAAGCATGCTAGAGCCGCGACGCTGCCCGAGTCAAACGGGCATTCGATGTTTACATGCTCGGAAGAGAATCCGTTGCTCGTAGCTAGGTGCGAGGTGGCGGCAAGTGCACGGCGATTGAGTTACTTCGGGACGTATCGGCCACCGGCCTTTCGCGAAAGCGCAGCTGCGGATTCTTGGCGTCGATGAATCGATAGAGATACTTCATCGCGAGCGCGTCGGCGGTCGGCTCGAACCGCATTTCGTTGCCGTCGCCCCAGCTGTAACGATCCCAGAACGCCGGAATTTTTTCGCCCAACGAGATTTGCCCGACGAAACCCGCCGCCTGCAACTGGGTTTCGATCGCCCGCGCCGCGCCTTCGTGCTCCTTCGCGTAGTAGATCTCGACGCGATAGAGGTTCGCCGCCGCGAAGTTCAGCTTCACGTCGTCGAGACCGATCAGAACCCGCCACGCCTCGCGCGACAGATCGGCGTTCGCCGACAGCCCGTAAACCAAGTCTCGCCGGATTTGCGGGTCCATATATTTCAAGAGCGCGAATGCCGAGGCCTGTTTGCTCGGCGAGGTGTCGGAATAGTTTTCCAGGAAGAATTCGAGGTACTTCTGCTCGCGCGCCGCCCGCGCTTCGCGTTCTTGTCGTAGGTTCGCGTCGGAGTTCGCCATGAAACCCATTATCGCGAGCAGCACGCCGGCAAACGGTACGAACACGTCCTTCACCCAGACCCATGACTCCTTCTTCGCGGCCGCGGCATGACCAGTGGCTGGCCTTGCGGACGTCCTGTTTGGCGTTTTCATCGGAACTCCCTATGAAAATCTGAAGTATTAATTTTCAACGTGAAGCATGTAACGGCTTCGCCGCGATTTCCTAGACGTTCGTCTGTGGCGGACCACCATAGTCATGCGCTTCTCCGGCCCGGAACCTGCGAGCGGGGAGCGTCACACGGCGAGGCGATACGCATCGCCGTCGAGCACGATATGGCCCGCGGTCGGGCCGGAGAAGTGGGTGCCGATGACCAGCGTGGACTTGCCAACGAGGGCGCCGAACATTTCTCGACGCGTGCGCGTGGAATGCGCTTGGTCATAGTCGGAGCTAGAGGCCCAGTCCGGTCGAGCGAGTTGGCACGGGTGATGAATGAAGTCGCCGGTAATCAGCGCCTCCTCGCCGTGCGAGGAGATGCGTACGCTGACATGGCCGGGGGTGTGCCCGAGCGTCGGTGTGAGGTTCACTTCATCGCACAGTCGATGATTCGTCTCGACCAAATCGACCAGTCCGGCGTCGAATACGGGCTGCACGGAATCCACGTAGACGGTGCGTTGCTGCGCGTTTTCCTGCTGCGCCTGCCAGTACTCGAACTCGGCGCGGCCCAGTAGATAGCGCGCGTTGGGGAAAGTTGCGACCCAGCGATCGCCCGCGCGCATCGTGTTCCAGCCGACGTGATCGACGTGCAGGTGCGTGCATACGACGGTGTCGATCGTCTCGCGCGGAAATCCGGCGGCGGCGAGGTCGCGCAGAAACGGTCCCTGGCGGTTCGACCATGTCGGAATGTCGCGCGGCTTGTCGTTACCGAGACAGGTGTCGATCATGATCCGCCGACCCGGCGCCTCGACGATCAGCGCATGGATACTCATCTTGAGCCGCCCTTCCTCGTCCATGAAATGCGGATACATCCAGCCGATCGCGCGCGCCGCCTCGCGCGTCGCTTGCGGCAGGACGAAGCGCGTTCCGCCGGTCGCTTCGACCTCGACGATCTTTGTCACGGTCACATCGCCGATACGCCATTTGAGCATTTGGTATCTCCAGCAATTAGGTAACCGATTTACTTATTACCCCTCTCCCTCCGGGAGAGGGGATTAATTGGATCTTCGCTAGGGACGCTCTGAATAAGTCCCAAAACTATTTCTCACCGCAAAGACGCAGAGAGCGCAAAGGGTTTTCTCGATAAAAATCTCATGTTTTTCTTCGCGCCCTTTGCGCCTTTGCGGTGAATGTTCACTTAATCAGAGGTTCCCTAAGAAACTTTCGTGGCATGCGTTACCGATGTGTGACGAGTAGATGGCCCGCATCGGTCTTAAGCATCCGACCCAGCCTTCACCGGATAACCGGCTTCGCGCCACGCCTTCATCCCGCCGTCCAACGCGACCGCCCGCCCAAAGCCCATTTGCCGCAGCGTCGCGGCGGCGAGCGTCGAGATGTGGCCGAACTCGCAACAGGCGAGAATGCGCCGCGTCGGATCGGGTAGATCCTTGTTGACACGCAACTCGAGCTGGCCGCGCGGCAGCAGGCGCGCGCTTGGAATGTGTCCGCTCTCGTACGCGTCGCGCTCGCGCACGTCGAGCACGATGAGATCATCCTCCGCGCGCTCGACGCGCGCCTTGAGCTCCGCGAGCGACATGAACGGCACGACGGCCGCGGCTTCGGCGAGTAACTGCGCGACCGTCTTGCCGCCGCTCATGTTGGTGCGCAGCGCCTCGGTGATGTGTGTGGGCATCGTGAGGTTGAGGTTGCGCATCATTTCCACGAACGCGTCGCGATCGCGCGTCTGGAGCCGCGGATTCTGCGCAAGCTCCTGGGCGATGGTCGATTGACCGCGCCCCTTGTACTCGTGCGCGGGAAATATCTTGAGCGCCGGATCGAGTCGCAGGACGCGATTGAACAGGCTGTCGTGCAGCGCCTCGGGGTCGCCGCTCGGTAGATCGGTGCGGCCGGTGCCGCCGATCAGCAACGTGTCGCCGGTGAACAAGCGATCTTCGACCGCGAGGCACATCGAGTCCAGCGTATGACCGGGCGTGTGAAGGACTTGCAACCGTAATTTCCCGAGCACGATCATCTCGCCGTCACCGAGGCGCATGTCGACGAACGGCGCCGGGCTCGCGCGATGCATCGCGACCGGCACGCCGAGTTGCTTCGCCAGTTGCGCGGTCGCGGAGAAATGATCGGCGTGGGTGTGCGTGTCGATGACGTAGCGGATGCGCAAGCCGTTGCGGGCGGCGAGTGCGAGGTAATGGTCGATCTGGCCGATCTCCGGATCGATCAGCGCCGCCGCGCAAGTTTCGCTGCAGCCGACCAAGTAGGACTGACAGCCACCGGTCGCGATCTGCTCGAAGATCATGCTCTCCTCCCGCGCCGCCGGGGATCAGAGGGGCGGCGCGCCGACGCAGTGTACGACCGCGCGCCTCGCCGTGCCAAACGCCGCTGCGCGTCGAACCTAGGTAGCGCTGTGGTCGGAATTTGCCCGCCCGCAGCGCGGACGACACGGTGTATTGATTCGGGGACCTGCCGTTGCCGTTCGACGAACTCCGCAAACGCCGGAGTTATCCTCTATGATCGTCGACCACTTCCAGCGTCGCCGCCGGATACCTATACTTCACCGGCTTGCGGTAGGGACGACGAGAGCGGCGAGCTCCTTTCGAGCACTACCGATCACAATGGAAAAAAACGGAGACCTGTCCATGTTCAAACCTACATTCCTCTTATTGGCGTTGAGCGCGTTAGCCGCGTGTAGCACCACGGCGCCGGTGCCACCACCACCAGCGCCAACGGCGCCCACTGCTTCCGCGCCGTCGTCAGCCGCGCCGGCGGCGGTTGCTACCAAGAACGACTACGGCAAACCGGAGACGTGGCTGTGCCGGCCGGGTCGGCAGGCGAACTGCGCGTCCGATCTGACCGCCACCGTGGTTGCGGCAAACGGCGAGCTGACACGCGAGACATGGCAGCCGAATCCGAATCCGCCGATCGATTGTTTCTATGTTTACCCGACCGTGTCGCGCGATCCGACACCGAACAGCGACATGCAGCCCGGCGAGGAGGAGCTAAGCGTCGTGAAAAGCCAGTTCGCGCGTTTCGCTTCGCAGTGCCGCACGTTCGCGCCGCTTTACCGGCAAGTCACGCTCACCGCGCTGCGCGCGGCGACCGCGGGCCAGCCGATGAAGATCGACTTCGAGCTCGGCTACAACGATGTGCTCGACGCTTGGAATCACTACTTGGCGAACGACAACAACGGTCGCGGCGTCGTGCTGATCGGGCACTCGCAAGGTTCGCGCGTGTTGTCGCTGCTGATCGGCAGGGAGATCGAAGGCAAGCCGGTGCAGAGCAAAATCATCTCGGCGATGTTGCTTGGCACTAACGTGATGGTGCCGAAGGGCAAGGATGTCGGCGGCACATTCAAGGTGACGCCGCTCTGCAAGTCGGCGACCCAAACCGGCTGCGTGGTGACGTACGTGACTTTCCGCGCCAGCTCACCGCCGCCGGCCAACAGCCGCTTCGGTCTGGCGAAGGACGGAAACGTCGTCGCGTGCACCAATCCCGCGGCGCTCGGCGGCGGCAGCGGCGAGTTGCGTTCCTATCTCTCGACCGGCCGCAACCTCGTGGCTTCGACCGAGCCGTATACGTGGGTGAGGCCGGCGCGACCGATCGATACGCCGTATGTTCGCTTGCCGGGTTTGCTCGCAGCCGAATGCGTGACGAACGAAAATAGTTCCTACCTTGCGGTAACGGTGAAAGCCGATCCGAATGACCCGCGTGCCGACGACATCCCGGGTGACGTCATGGTCGGCGGCAACGTGCTCAGGGATTGGGGACTACATCTTATCGACGTGCACGTGGCGATAGGCAACCTCGTCGACCTCGTCGGCAAACAGTCGGAGTCGTACCTCGCGAAGAAATAGTTTAAGTCGCATGCGTCCCCGCCCTGACACCGGGCGGGGGCGTTCTTATCGAAAGAAGATCTGAATCAATCCAGATTGACCGCGAATGTAGACCGAGGCGCGCGAAGGATTTCCTTCCTATCCAGCCTACCCTCGGCGTCCGCGGAGGTTTAACTCTTAGCCTCCGAGTTCCCTTCAAGTCCGTATGTACGCGCCATGCCGGTAACCCTGGACCTCATACAGAGGGCTGTGATCTGCGGGCGCCTCGTTTTACTGGGCGTTTCTGCAGCCGTTTCAGCCGGCTTCACGCCCCGCCGCGGATACTATACTCAATTGATTCGCGGTAGCGGCGAGAAGGCGACGATCGCCTGCGCAGCCGCTACCCATATCAACGGAGGTCTTATGTTCAAACACGCGTTCCTTATATTGGCGGTGAGCACGCTGATCGCCTGCAGCAGTACCCCGAGCGCGCCGCCCGCCGCGCCCACGGCAGCGGCAGCTTCGGCGCCGCCCGCCGCTGCGGCGAAGAACGACTACGGCAAGTCAGAGTCATGGCTATGCCGCCCGGGTCGGCAGGCCAATTGCGCGACCGATCAATCGGCCACCGTGGTTTCCGCCAACGGCAAGCTCACGCCCGAACTGTGGAAGCCCGATCCGAACGCAGCGATCGATTGCTTCTACGTGTACCCGACGGTGTCGCGCGATTCGACGCCGAATAGCGACATGGAGCCCGGCGACGAGGAACGCGCCGTCGTGCGCAGCCAGCTCGCCCGCTTCGCTTCGAAGTGCCGGACGTTCGCACCGCTGTATCGCCAAGTCACGCTTGTCGCTTTGCGCACCATGATGGCCGGCGGCACGCCGGCGAATTGGAAGCTTGGCTTCGACGACGTCGTTGACGCGTGGAATTACTACCTGGAGCACGACAACAACGGCCGCGGCGTCGTGCTGATCGGACACTCGCAAGGTTCATTGGCGCTGACGAATCTGATCGCCAAAGAGATCGAAGGCAAGCCGGTGCAGGCAAAAGTCATCTCCGCGATTCTACTCGGCACCAACATCATGGTGCCGAAGGGCAAGGACATCGGCGGAACGTTCAAGAGCATGCCGCTCTGCAAGTCCGCGACTCAAACCGGTTGCGTGATCACCTACGTTTCGTTCCGCGAAAATTCGCCGCCGCCGCCGAACAGCATCTTCGGCCTGGCGAAGGGTGACGCCGTCGTTGCGTGTACGAACCCATCGACACTCGCCGGCGGCAAGGGTGAGTTGAACCCGTACCTGGCATCGAAACGCAGCGTGGCAGGAAAGCAAGAGGACTACGCGTGGGTGACGCCGGCGAAAGCCATCGATACGCCTTTCGTCCGCGTGCCGGGATTAGTGACGGGTAAATGCGTGAACGGCGAGAAGAGTTCTTACCTCGCGGTGGCGATCAAAGCCAACCCGAAGGACCCGCGCGCCGACGATATCCCGGGCGATCTGATCGTGGGCGGCAATGTGATACGCGAGTGGGGCCTGCATCTTATCGACGTTAACCTCGGCATGGGCAATCTTCTTGAGATCGTCGGCAAGCAGTCGAAGGCGTATCTCGCGCCGAAGAAGCCGGCGACGAAGAAGGCGGACGACGCCTCGAAGAAATCTACTTAGACGCTTTCGTGCGCTGCACCCCTACCGTCCCTCTCCCTTTTGAGGGGGACGGTGGGGCTACGACGGAAAAGTTTTTCTCCTGCGATGCGCTATTCCGGCTCGATATTCAAAGCCACCAGAAAGCGCGAAACCATGTTGTAGCTCGCGATCACGCCGATCAGCTCGACGACGAGCTGATCGGTTCCTACGGCCGTGCGCGCCGCGCGAAATGTCGCGTCGGCGACGGTGACGTTGCGGGTGATCTCGAACGCGAAGCGAACCAACAGGCGTTCGGTCTCATCGAAGAGCCCTGGGTCGACATCCGGCGTTTGCAGGCCGCGCAGCGCCTCCACTTGCGCGAGCGTTCCGCCGGCGGCGACCAGCATCGGTGCATGATGGTGAAACTCGTAGCTTGCGCCGGTCAGCGCGGCGACCGTGCAGATCGCGATCTCGCGCCATTTCGGTGGCAGCCCGAACTCGTTTCGCACTTGACCGAGCAGCGCGTTCCAGCCCTTCGCGTACGCGGGGCTGTGGAGCAGCATTCGGTCGAGATGCAGCAACCTCCCGCCGCGGCGTTTGCGGATAGCGTCGACCACGTCGCTCGGCTCGGTCGTATCGATCGGTTTGTAGGGGACTCGGGGCATAGCAACGCTCCTCTCGAAAGTCATGGGTGCAGTTGGGAGAATCCGTGAACTATCCGTGACGACGGTGGTTAAGATATACCGTCGGCGCTTATGCCGACAGCCGGGGCGGTGAGCGGCACCGTTGGCAGTGGCCGATCGAGGCACTGGCGTAGAGAATGATTCGGATTCAAACGCTACGGCAAACCGGATGGGCGCAGTTGTCGCACTAGAACGGTTGGATTGCAACGTTCAACAACAAGGAGACAAACATGCGGCGGCGAAGCTTTCGAAATAGGGTTGTTTGTTTGGCCGCGTGGTCGATCATCGCCCTCGTTCACGCGGGTTGCACCGTGGGTACGGATCGCTCACCAAGTACGGGCAAACCGGCGACGATGCCATCGCAGACGCGCGTTCCGTCGTTAGCCGAGCTGCCACCCCGGGTGCGTGAGATCACGTTGACCCCGATCAAGTCGAATTCGACGGCGAGTAACGCCGAACTGTTGGTGCGTTACGAGACGGACGTGCGGCTCAGCGACATCATCTCGGTGAATGTCGGCGATCGGCGTGTCGGGTTGAAACGGATTGCCGACGGTAAGAATCAGTATCGCGCCATCATCGGCTTTGATTTCGAAGCCTATGCGCGCGAGCAAGAGCGGCGCGCCGAGCTGGCTCGACGCTTCGGCTCGATCCCGGTCTTTCGCGGTCGCGAGATGATAGGCGCCCGGAAAATTCAATTCGTGAGCCCGGCGAGCATACGCGACGCTTGGCTCCACCAAACGGCGCTCCATATCAATCCTGCGGATGTGTCCGGGGGAATCCCCGCCAACATCCACGCCAGCCGAGAATTGCTTATCACTGATCTCAGCGTCGTCAGCGATAAAACGCGCACCTTCGACACCTGCGCGGATCCGGCAGATCAAGGAAACCCGGATGGCGCGTGGACCTTCGCCAAGTTGATGCGGGCAATGGCCAACAAAGCTCAGACCAACGTGGATCCCGCTGACTTTGTCGAACAGTGGCTGAAGACTTGGGAACAACCGCGGACGATCAACGGATGGACTGTCGATCCGCGGCCGCGCGTCGATGATTTGGTGCTGAACAACTGGCCTCGGTTAAACGGAAAGCTGGATCTCGCCAAGTCGCCGTTTCGCCTGATGGCGATCGTTAACCGCATCGACCTTCGACAGAACGTCGCCTACGGCGGCGGTAATGCGGGTGAGGTCAGATTCGTGTTTGCGCTGAAGTGCAGTACTTCCGATATCAGCACGTTCATGGTCATCTTCGAATACGGTGTTCCGATATCGGGTTGTACGGCGGTACGGGACTGGGGCGAGCAGTGGCATCAGCTCGGCTCGATGACGATAGGATCGACGTCGTTCAATTCTGCACTGCAAAGTCTCACCGACAAGGTCACGAACGCGGGAGCGGATTTGACCAAACCCAACGGCAGCGCGCTAAATCAAATCCGAACCAACGAATCGGCGTTTCGCGACCCGCCCGATCCGGAGAATTGGGAGCTGCGAGAGTTCCATATCGACGACACCGACCACCAGCTTCATCAAGTTGTCGTGAAGCAGGCTCCCGATTCTGGGCTGAACTTCAGTGCCGTAATCGCGGACTACCTCAACCAGAACCAGCAAGCGATCTTGCCGCCGGAGCTGGGAGGCGCGGGAAACTACCAGGTGCCTTTGCAATTCCCCAGCGGTACGCATTTCTTAGGCGGCTCCTCTAGAAACGTCGGGCAACTCCTCTTTTGGAACGACGTGCATGGCTCATCGTCGGCGATCAATAGCAACGACGCGCGAAATCAGTTTTCTCTCGGTACTTGCAACGCGTGCCACGGCGGGGAAACCCGCACGCTATCGTTTTTGCACATCAAGCCGAATGCGACCGGAGTTGCGGCCAGCGTATCAAAATTCCTCGTCGGCGACGGTACGCTGAGTTCGCCGAGCACGTTCACCATGCCCGACCCGGTCGTCTCCGCTCAAACCAGGACTTACGGCGACCTGGTGCGGCGCGGTCAGGAGCTCGATGCGCTCCTTAGTTCGACTTGCGGGACGGCGAGATTTATCGACGAGCTCGTGTTTGTTCCGCCGCATATGACACACTAATGTGCGATCAGAATCCGGCGCCGGGCGGATGGCTTGAACGTGCGCACCCGTCGAACCGCTTAGCGCTTAGCACCACGCCGTGCGTGATACGCGTTCGCGGTGCGGCGTTATAGCTCGTGGGTTGCGGCGTCGAACGGCAAACTGAAATAGAAACTCGCGCCTTCGTCGATGCGGCCCTCGGCCCAGACCTTTCCGCCGTGGCGAGTGACAATCCGGTGCACGATCGCGAGCCCGGCGCCGGTGCCGCCGAACTCATCTTCGCTATGCAAGCGCTGAAAAACGGCGAACAGCTTGTCGGCGTAGCGCATGTCGAAACCGGCGCCGTTGTCCTTCACGCAATAGATCGAGTGTCGGTCATGGGTTCGGCCGGAAATCTCTATCTGTGCTCGCGAGAGTTTGCCGGTGTACTTGATGGCGTTGCCGATGAGATTCATCCAGACTTGCCGCACCAACGCCGCATCGCCCGACACCGGCGGTAAATCCAGAACGCGGATCTCGCAAGACCGGCTCTTGGCATCGCGCGTAAGCTCGTCGCTGACGTCGCGCGCGAGCGCGGTCATGTCGACCCGGCGCCGCGACAGCGCCACGCGCCCGAGCCGCGATAGCCGAAGCAGGTCGTCGATCAACTGGTCCATGTGCGCGGTTTTGTCGCGTATGACCGCGAGCAGCCGCCGACCTTCGTCGTCGAGTCGCGCGCCGTAATCCTCGCCGAGGATGTGAGCGTAGCCGTCGATGGCGCGCAGCGGCGTGCGCAAATCGTGCGACACGGAGTATGAAAAAGCTTCGAGATCGCTGTTTGCGGCTCTCAATTCCTGCGTACGTTCTTGCACGCGCATCTCGAGCTCTTCCGCCTGGTGCGTGACGCGGTCTCGCAGCCGCGCCTGGGTAATCGCGGTCGCGAGCTGCGTCGCGACTTCGCGCGCGATGTTCACCTGCTCGATGGGGAACGGACCCGGCGGACCGCCGAAGCTGAGCGCGCCGATGAGCTCGCCGCCGGCAATCATCGGCATCACCATGTAAAGCTCGACGCCCGAAGCGAGCAGGGCGTCCACCTCGGGGCCGGGCGGCTGGGCGTGCGTGTCGATTACTTGCGGTTCTCCCCGACGCAGCGCCTCGACGTCGCCCATCAGTCGCATCGAGTAGCGCACGCCCGGCCCGACATGCGTGCGGTGCCGTCCCGCCGCCGCCAGCCATTCGACTTCGCCCGCCGCGAGATCGAACATGTTCACGATCGCGCGCGGGACCCCGAGCAGCGCTCGCAACGGTTGAATCGCCGCCGCGGCAATCGTGTCCGGCGCTTCCTCGGCAACGAGCGCACGATCGATCTCATGCAGAATTCGCAGGCGCTCCGCGTGCTTTGTCAGCGCCTCCCGGGCGAGACCGAGCGCCGCTGCATCGACGGCTCCGGCGCGGAACCCGCTGCGCGCGATGCCGAACAACACGAGGCTCGCTACTAACCCGACCAGCAAAACTAGGTCGATGTGCCGATCCGCCTGCGGCACGACGTGCATCAGGTACATCGCAACGGCGGCGGTCAGCACGAGCGACATCGCGAAGACGATGCGCGACGCGTGTTTCGCAATCGCTCCGGTGTAGATCCTTAGCGCTGCTCGAACGGATTCCATGTTCGTCTCATCGTCCCGACGGTCTTTTTGGTTGCGTGGTCCAGACGTTGCCGGCGTCGATCCACCGGCGACGCAGACTCGGAGCGTTTGGTAGGACGTTGGAAGAATCCCCCAGACTTTTCAACTCGCGTCGAGGCACATGTCCGTGCCGCGCTCCATCCGCTGGGTCGCCGCCCGCTTTGAGTACGATATCTTAAATCCGTCAGTATCCCGTGTCGCCTTGAGCGGTTGGGATGTAGCGCGAGCGCGACGGCGCGAGGTGCTCAGCGCCGAGGTTCATGAGTTGGCCGGGTGATGGAGATTCAACCTGTTTTCGCCGGTACAATTCGCCGGTTCCCGACGACGCGAGTCGGCACGGCGATATCCCTATCGAGAGGACTGCGACATGAATGGTCGGTTAGAGGGCAAAGTAGCAATCATCACGGGCGCCACGAGCGGCATCGGCGAGGCGACGGCACGGCGCTTTGCCGCCGAGGGCGCGCGCCTCGTGATCGCGGGGCGCACCACCGACAAGGGCGACGCGCTCGCCCGCGCACTCGGCGACGCCGTGATGTTTCAGCGCGCGGACGTGCTGCGCGAGGCCGATATCGCCGCGCTCGTCGACGCCGCGGTCAGCCGTTTCGGGCGCCTCGATTGTTTGTTCAACAACGCCGGCGCGCCCGATCGCGGCACGCTCGATACGGTCACCGAAGAGGATTTCAATTACAGCATGAGGCTTCTGCTCGGGAGCGTTGTCCTCGGCATCAAGCACGCCGCGCGCGTGATGAAGCCGCAGAAGAGCGGCGCCATTATCAACAACGCCAGCATCGCCGGGCACCGCTGCGCCAACGGAGGCTATCTTTATTCCGCGGCCAAGGCGGCGGTCAGCCACGTCACGCGACTCGCCGGCGTTCAGCTCGGCCCGTACGGTATCCGGGTGAACGCTATTTCACCGGGGGCGATCGCGACGCCGATCTTCTGGGGCGGTTCGGCGCGCGCGAACACGCTAAGCGATGAAGAGAACCGGAAGAAGCTCGCCAAGCTCGAGGGCAACCTAGCGCGCGCGACGCCGCTGCCGCGCTCGGGATTTGCCGACGACATTGCGAACGCGGCCGTTTTCTTGGCGAGCGATGAGGGGAGTTTCGTCAACTGCCACGATCTCGTCGTAGACGGTGGGCGCATCGCGATGTTTCACGAGCGCCCGACCGCGCCGTAGCGCGCGGCGACGAGTCGGATTTGCTTATGCCCCCTCGGGAGGAGAGGGAATTAATCGGGGTTCGTAGTCCATCCTTCCGCCCGCGCCGTGGCTTCCCAGTTCTTGCCATCGTACTGCGTCACCGGTAGCGAAGTGAGATCGAGATCGGCAAGGCAGCGCGCGTTGACGCTCCAACCCTTGGGGTTCACGCGCGGCCGATGAAACGGGTGGATGCCGCAGTGCCGGCAGAAATAGTGCGTCGCGGTTTTGGTGTTGAACCGGTACGCGGTCAGTTCCGACTCGCCCGCGGTTATTCGCAGCGCGCTGATCTCGGGCACGCGGATATACAGCGCGCCTTTGCGCGAGCACATCGAGCAGTTGCACTCCGACAACCGCGTCGGTTGCGCATCGACTTCGAATCGTACGCGCTCGCAATGACAACAGCCGCGATAAGTCGTCATCCCGTCGCGGGGACCTGCACGTTCACGGTTCGCGCGCCATAGCGCGCCGTGAATTGCGCGGTGTCGATTTCCTCGAGCTCGATCTCGCGCGCCAGCACCTTGGCTTTCCACCGTTGGTGCTCGGGAATATTTGCATGAAATTCCGGCATCACTTCGCGCGCGAACAGCTCCAGGCTGTCGCAGATATCCTGATGTGACGTGCGCCCCGCCTGGTTGAGCAGGATCACTTGATCGATGTGCGAGGTTTCGAACTTGCGCAACTTCCGGCGCAGCGTTTCGGGCGAGCCGATGAGTCCGCCGCGCAGCGCGGCCGAAGCCGCCTCGGGATTTTCGCGCTTCCATTTGTTGTACTCGTCCCACATGTTGAGCGCGCCCGGCGGCGGGCGCTGTCGCCCGCGGTTTGCGCCGTAGAAGCGTAGGCAGAATTGGAAGAACGTCGCGCCGTCGGCTTTGGCGTACGCCTCCTCGTCGGTCTTCGCGCACATGAAGAAGCTCACCAGCGCGATGTTCGGATTGGTCGGGTAGTCGGCGAGGCGATCGAGCCGCTTGGTGATGCCGTTGTAGTACGCGTGCACCCACGCGTGCGCCGCATCCGCGCTCACGAACTGGAAGCCGAGCGCCCCGATCCCGCGCTGTCCGGCGTAGGTGATCGTCGGCAACTGCGAGCACGCCATCCACAGCGGCGGATGCGGTTTTTGCCGCGGCTTCGGCAGCACGTTGCGCAGCGGAAAATCGAAGTGCGGCCCGTGATACTCGGCGCCGCCGTCCTTGAACATCGGGATGAGGCAGCGAATGGCGTCTTCGAACACGGCGCGCTTCGTTTCCATCGTCACGCCGAACGGTTCGATCTCGGTGATGCTCGCGCTCTCGCCCATGCCGAACTCCACGCGGCCGTTGCTGATCAAGTCGAGCACCGCGATGCGTTCCGCGACCTTCGCCGGGTGACTGGTCGTGAGCTGCATGATGCCGTGGCCGAGGCGGATATTCTTCGTGCGCTGGCTCGCCGCGCCGAGAAAAATCTCCGGCGCCGGCGAATGCGAATACTCTTCGAGAAAGTGGTGCTCGACTTCCCAGGCGTAGTCGTACCCCAGGCGGTCGGCGGTCTCGACTTGCGTCAGTGCATCGTGGTAAAGCCGCCATTCGCTGTCCTGCCCCCACGGGCGCGGCAGTTGTAGCTCGTAGAAGATGCCAAATTTCATCCGAATCCTCCCCCTCGTCTTTCGCGCACCGGTGTGTGACGACGTGAAACGAAATCGTGTCGCGAACCGCGGTGGAAGGCAAGCGCGGTCTACATCTTTGCTCGTTTTCCGGTTTTAGCGCGACATTCGGCGGCGACTAGGCGTCCCGTCGTATCCGGCTCGCGACGCTGACCGGCGTGTTTAGTGGGTGGAGAGCGTCGGCGTCTAACTTATCCGCCCGCCGAACGTACGGCTCGCGCATGTATAGAAAGAGCGGAAGACCGAAAGACACCCCCACGAGCAGCGTACCCACGACGGGCACCAGGGTTTGTTCATCCGCAAGCGCCGGCTCTCCGAGAGAATAAAGGGGATCAGCACGCGCGCGGAGACGATGACGTCCCAGCCGAAGAACCCGCCGATACGATTTGAGAACAACTCATGCAGGAACAGCGGCACATCAAGACCGTTTGCCAGAACCCTCGGCACGAATTGCCAGTACGGAAGCGCCAGACCGGCAACGCAAAGAATAAGTTATCGGGTGCGAATATTCATAAGCGTTGATCTCGTTTTAAGGTGCTCGTTACGCGCGGTTGAAGTCGGCCGCTCGCTGCTTCCAGTCGGGAGTAGGCCAATGACGAACGCTGACCGGAACGTCTATCCACGCTGCTTCCCGGGTTTTCGGCTTTATGATTTTATCCGCGAGCATGTAGAGCCGAGCGTATGAGTGCTCGGCGAACAGGCCGGCCAGAATGGCGAGAATCGACAACGTGTAAACGTTGATCGATTCCTCCTTCACCTCGGTTCCGCCGTCGCTGAAGAAGACGAGTTGTCCGGCGCGGAAGGCAAAGTAGAGGAACAACGCCATCAACACGCCCTGTAGCGGACGAGTGATATACCACGCTACCGGGTAGTCGATGCGGTTCTGCGTTATGACGAACGCTCGACTGAGATCGAATACGCTTCCTAAGAAACCGAACGTGGTCATCAGCAAGTAATGGTTCGTCCTATAGTCGGCAATTTTTCCGGCGAATTCAAACGCCGTGGGAGCGATAAATGCGATGATAAACATGACCGCGTACGCGTAGTAGAAGTACAGCAGTAGGCCAATGCCGATTCTTCTTGACCTCCATTTCCAGACCGACTGGGTTCTAAAGTCAATCCGCTCCATTTTGAGACGTTCGAATTCCATAGCCTCCCCCTGTGTGATATCGCATGCGATTCAAAATAGCGAGCGCACCGTGGCTAAACCAGCGGAGTCCGATGTCCGATCCGCTACGAGCGCCCGGTGATTGCTCTTCGGTAAAGCGTCAACGCACTGAACGCCGTGAAGATCGCGACGTTGACGAGCGTTTCAACGTTGAGATCGTCGATCTGGATCGACGCCTCGACTGACTCGTACAGCACGAGCGACATGCGTAACGTCACATAGCTTATCCCGAGCGCGATGAAGGACAGCGCGATGTCGAATGGCCACTCGCGCATTTGGATTCCGACCGAGCCGAGGATCTCTCGCTCGGTTCCGTAACCGTGGTTTCCGCAGATCGCGCCGGGGAAATACACCGCGCGCCCGGACGCACCCAGCATCAGTCCGCGCTTGAACATGAAGGCGGAGACGGCGAACGTTACCGCGTAGGTGACGAGCAAGGATCCGGCGATGCTGACCCAGCGCGGCAGATCGTCGGGGAAGAGAAACTTGTAGATTCCGATCAACGGACCGCCGACATCAAAGCTATTAAAGCTGTTGTTGATAATAATGCCGTTGTAAAATCCTGTTATGCCAATGTTTCTGCTCAGACGCAACGAAAGTGCTG
>JBGPCS010000005.1:0-21488 GCA_041481875.1 Sulfurifustaceae bacterium | reverse complement strand
GAAGGATCAGGTGAAGTTTGTCGTCTGCGACCGCGCGGATTACGAATGGAGCTGCGCGAAGATCGTTGCACATCGATTGAGCGAACGCTGCGAGGTGCTGTTCTCTCCGGCATATGGCCAATTAAGCCCCGGTCAGCTCGGCGATTGGATCCTCGCCGATCGCCTGAACGTGCGGCTCCAAGTTCAGCTGCACAAGATCCTGTGGGGCGATGTCCCCGGGCGCTGACGTGCGCGCGGCGGTCGTGCTGCTCTCGGATGGTCTCGACTCGGCCACGACGCTCGCCATCGCGCGCGCGGATGTCGACGCGTGCTACGCGCTCACGATCGACTACGGGCAGCGTCATCGCGCCGAGCTCGATGCGGCGGCGCGCGTTGCGCGCGCGCTGCGCGCGGTCGAACATCGGGTCGTGCGGTTCGACCTTTCATGGATCGGCGGTTCAGCGCTTACCGACGCGCGAATTCCCGTTCCCGATCGACCGAGCGTCGGCATTCCGGTCACTTACGTTCCCGCGCGCAACACGATTTTTCTCGCGCTCGCGTTGGGTTGGGCCGAGGTTTTGCGTGCCGAGGCCGTGTACATTGGCGCCAACGCCGTCGATTACTCGGGCTACCCGGACTGCCGGCCGGAATACCTCGCGGCGTTCGAGCAGTTGGCGGCGCTCGCGACACGCGCCGGTGTGGAAGGAAACCCGATCCGCATTCGTGCGCCGCTGGTGGCGCTTTCCAAGGCAGAGATTATCAAGACCGGAGCGGAACGCGGCGTGGATTTTGCGCTGACGCTATCCTGCTACGACCCCGACGCCGCTGGGCGAGCATGCGGTGTGTGCGATGCCTGTCGACTGCGCGCCAAGGGCTTCGTTTCGGCCGGCATACCCGACCCAACGACCTACCGGCCGGTGCGCTAAAATCTTGACCGCGATCTAATCGACGGCGGTTTCCTCGATGGAGTTGTCGACGGCACACCAAGTAGCGCTCGGCGGATTTTTCGTCGCTGTCGCTTTCGGCGCGCTCGCTCATCGTACGCGCTTTTGCACGATGGGCGCGATCAGCGACTGGGTGAACATCGGCGACACGGCGCGACTGCGCGCCTGGTTCTTAGCGATCGGGGTCGCCATCCTCGGTGTCCAATTTCTTGCGGTGTGGACGCCGATCGATTTTCAAAAGTCCATTTATCTCACGGCTCATTTCGGCTGGCTGGGGCACCTCCTCGGCGGGTTGTTGTTCGGCGTCGGCATGACGCTCGCCTCGGGATGCGGCCAACGGTCGCTCGTGCTTGCCGGCGCAGGGAATCTCAAATCGTTCGTGGTGCTGCTGATGCTGGCGGTCACGGCGTACATGACGCTGCGCGGTCTGCTCGCGCTCGTTCGCCTACACGTCATTGAAGCGACGAACGCCGATCTCGCGGCCTACGGGATCATGGACCAGAGCGTCCCGAGTTGCGTCGCCAAAATCACGCGCGCCGAAGACGAACGCATGCTTCATTGGAGCATCGCGCTGCTATTTGGGTTGGGTTTGATGGGCTGGGCCTTTAGTAGCACGAGCTTTCGCCGCCGCTTCGATCAAATATTCGCCGGCGCGGGCGTGGGCTTGCTCGTTGTCGCGGGGTGGTACATCACCGGAGTGATCGGCGCGGACGAGTTCGAGCCGGCACGGCTCGAATCGTTTTCCTTCGTGGCGCCCGTCGCCGAGAGTTTGCAATACCTGATGACCTTCACCGGATCCACCATCGGTTTCGGCGTCGCCGCCGTGTTCGGTCTGACGCTCGGGTCGTTTCTCTACGCGATCGCCACCGGCAACTTTCGCATCGAGGGTTTCGCCTCGCGCGAAGACTTGCTCGCGCATCTCGCCGGCGGCGCGCTCATGGGTTTCGGCGGCGTCTGCGCGCTCGGCTGCACGATTGGCCAGGGAATCACCGGCATGTCGACCCTGGCGCTCGGCTCGTTGCTAACCCTGCTTGCCACCATCTTCGGCGCCGCGCTCACCATGAAAGTGCAATACCATTTGCTCGACCATGTCGGATTTCCGCGCGCTTTGCGGCTCGCCTTGGCGGATTTGCGACTGATGTCTAGGCGACCCAATGCGAAGATGGTTTGACAGCCTTATCCACCCCCTAGATAATCCCGCGTCCTCTTCCCCGCATTTCCCCAGGGCCGTTAGCTCAGTCGGTAGAGCAGCTGGCTTTTAACCAGTTGGTCGCAGGTTCAACTCCTGCACGGCCCACCAATTTTCGAGCAGTTTTGCCCAACCCAAGAATCGTCTATCTCGCCGCTATCCTCGATCTGTTTTCATGCAGTGCCGGCGGCGGGATGGCTCTCACGCCGATGCCGAGCATGCGCGTTCTGCGCCCGAGCAGACGATCTGACGCGTTGTCCCATGCGCCACGTGTGCAGCGCGGATCGCGGCGCACAGCATTTGTACAAGTACTACGTTGTGACTCGCGAACGAGCACCAGCTTGCGACCCCCTGCTCGGCGAAGAGTTCTAATGTCGCGGCATTCCATTCAGAAAGCTGACAACGCCAAAATTTTTTTACTGTGTGGCCGCCGCGGCCGATCCGACTTCGGGGTAAGCTGACATGTCTGACCCCCCGCCAAGGCTGCGCGAAGATTCAGGCGATAATGCTGAGTCAGTAGTTAGGATTCGTGACAAGTTCGTGACGGTCAGTCATCCCTTTCCTGTCTTCCGATGTGCGCTCGGCGCGGATTTTTGCATTACATCGAGCGCTTCTTCCGTCTTCTCCCTTGCTGTACTCTGCACAAGCCTCCTTACTAAACCGGATCGAGCGGCGTGTAGATTAGCGACTGCTCGGCGACGAACGGCGCTTGCGGTGGTACTGTCGGGTCTTCCTCATTCCGGTTTCTCCTTCAAAATATCACAGAGGAAAAGTTTTCAGGCTCTATGTGATAGACTCAAGAGCTTCAGTGAGTGCCCGGTCCAGTCGCTGTTGTTACACCGGAAGCATCGTGACGATAAATAAAGGAATGACGCTCGTAGAAGAAAGCAGCAACAGAAAGAGAACGACGATACGGAAGCCTTCATGACATCTCTCTTGAAACGGTCTGCTGTTGCGACGCCGACGCAGTTGGCACAAGAAGGTTTTGATGCCGCGACGTGGCACTTGGGGGCCGTATGTGACTTGCGTCTCGCGCGTCGTGCCTACCCGGTCGGAGCAAACCGACTTACGCAGCCGACGCGTAGGCACCAAAGTGCGGTTGAAACTGGTTGCGGGCACGTTATCCTGTCGCGTGAGTACTCTACCTTGCGGCCGCGATCTGAAGTTCGGGCGTGCGCTCGATCGAACAATGCCGTCATAACGCATTCTTCCGTCGCTTTGAACGTATCCCGGGGGTTTGGTTTGGTCGTGCGAGACCGCGTTCCGGCCGTCACACATACCGCAGTTTTGGAGGATCGTCCTCCTAGGTAGCGTTGCCTAAGGACTGACACGCGCAATGACAGGGAGCGTCGTTCCATCCGACCAAGCCGAGCTTGTTGCAACTTCCCCATGCGGGTCGGCCACTACGGTACTGACCATAACGCCGTGCAAATTAACGGCGCAGGCGCTTGAGCAGTTTCTGACCGCTTGGGGTTTTGCGTTGCTCGGAAATCACGCCAGCATAGACAGTATTGTTGCCGCATGCCCGCAAGTGCGAGAGCGAGCCGTGATCCTGGTCGATTTCATCAATCATGAGGGCCAAGATGAGACGCGTCTGCACGACCTTAGACGTCTGGGCAGCGACGTAAGAATTCTCGTCATCGCCAAATCGCTAACTGATGAAGCAAAGCTCAAGATACTGCGTTGCGGTGGGCACGGATATATAGAGACGTCGCGAGATCTTACGTATCTGAAAAAGGCGATTGAAGAGCTCGCTAACGGTGGTCAATGGTTCGAGCGGCGCGTTTTATTCGAGGCGCTGGGAGCGCAGGCGAGCGAGGACGTGCGGTCGAAGCAATCCTTGATCTCTCAAAAAGAATCGCACGAAAAACTGACGGACCGGGAGCGTACCGTCGCGGAGTTGGTGAGGTCCGGTTTACGTAACAAGGAAATCGCAAATAAATTGAATATCAGCGAAAAGACAGTGAAGCTCCATCTAAACAATGTCTTTCATAAGCTTAATGTCTCCAGTCGTGTGCAGCTATGCATTGGAATGCCCCCGCCCCCGCCTCCGCAGACACCGAGTTTAGGTCAATGACGCAACCGGAAATGTTCGATGACGAGGCGAGTCCTCGGTTGTGAGTTTGCAAGTTGGTAGTCGATCAATGCGGCTTCGGTAGCGGCCCAGTCCTACCGCCTTTAGTCGTAGTTGCGTGCACGCCGGTCCTAATCGCATAGGTCCATAGTTGTGGGGTTCGTGTAAGCCCTTTGGCATATTGTCCCGGCAGTGCCACTCGCTCATAGTTACCGGTCATGAATCCGATGGGCACGACTAGGCCGTGTAGGTAGTTAAAACCCGACTGCGTAAGCCAATCGAGTTTTCTCCGATCTGAATTAACAGAGTTAGGGAATGTATGGAATATCTCGCAGAAGTATTGCCGCGAAGCGGACTGGCTGTTGCCTTGGATGTGATTGTCAACTGTTCCAGCGTGGAAACCGCAGATGAATTCCGGCCGATTCTGGCCTCGCTTGATAAGATCGTGCCGACGGAAAATATCGTCGTCGCGCTAGCCCAAAAGAAGGGTGACGGGCTGATCAGCTCACGTGGCGTCCAGTTCTTATCGGTGCACCCCGCGACCCGTTTCGAGGTTTGGCTACGGGCGCTTCGCTCCGCCGAAGGGGATGGCGGGCTCGATGGTTTGTTCGGATCGGACGGACTCCATGTCAGTGCGCCGATCGATACGACGCCGGGTACCGCGGAACGCGATGAATTTTGTGAATTCGCGAATGCTATCGGATGTCAAGATTATATTGTCAGCAAGCGGACGACCGAGCGATTGGCGCTGCAGAGCGTCTGCATCTTTGCCGGCTGCTCGCTGACAATCGATCCACGCAATATCACGATAATTAAACTCCTCGCGCCGCACCTTCATTCGGCGTTAATCCGAATCGGCCTGAATTTGTTCAAGCCGCGCGGCGCGCTATCGACGCGGGAGCGAGAGGTGTTGCGTTGGATCGGTGCCGGCAAGACGTCGTGGGAGACGTCACGAATTCTGCAAATCGCGGAGCGCACGGTCATTTTTCACGTGCAAAACGCGATGAAGAAGTTGGGGGCGACGAGCCGTGCGCAGGCGATCGCCCTAGCGTTCCGATACGAGTTACTGTACGTAGCCCCGTCCACCCCCGACATCGCGGGTCGTCGGGTGCATCGACTCTGACGAGCTACCTCAAGAACCCAGACCACGACGACTCAGCCATGACTACGCCAGCGACTAGCGAATTTTACGAGCCATCGAAGACGATCCGGGCGGTGGATATGCCGGCCGAAGTTCCAAAGGAAAACCGATCGCTCGACCACATTCCCGGCGACTACGGGCCACCTATCATCGGCAACGGCATCCGAGCGGTGCTCGACAACTTGGGCATGAACCGCGAGATGTACGCCAAATATGGGCCGGTGGTCAAAAGCTCCTCGATGGGCCAGCGTTACGTGACGCTGCTCTCGCCCGACGCCGTCGCATACGTGCTCCTCGACAAGGGCAACAATTTCTCCAGCCGCCTCGGTTGGGCCGGCACCATCGGCGGGATCTTCCACGGCGGCCTGATGTTGCTCGATTTCGAAATTCATCACGCCCATCGCCAGCTCATGCAGACGGCGTTTCGAACCGCGGCGTTGCAGGAATATCTCACCAAACTCAGTGCCCAGATGAAGAACGTGATCCTCGGGTGGGGCGATCGCTCGCCGCTGCTGCTCTATCCGGCAATCAAGAAGATGACGCTGACAACCGCGGGGTCCACGTTCCTAGGAGTGGACGCCGATTCCGAGCTGGAGGCTCTGCTTCCGACGTTGGTAGACCTCGTGAGCGGAGCGACCGCGCTTGTCAAACGATCGATACCGGGTAACGCCCATTGGCGCGGAGTGCGTGCTCGCCGAACCTTGGAGGCCTTTCTGCGAAAGCGCATTCCGGATCGACGCCGAGCACAGGGAACGGACATCTTCAGTCGACTGTGCCAGGCCGCCTCGAGCGACGGCGCCAAGCTGACGGATGACGAGATCGTGAACCACATGGTGTTTCTCATGGTCGCCGGACATGACACGACCGCCAGCAGCCTGACGATGATGGCCTACGAGCTCGCTCGGCATCCGGAATGGCAAGAGCAGTGCCGGCAAGAAATGCAGGGGCTCGGTCCATCGGGACCGACGTATGACGAGCTGAAACGTTTCGAGAAGACCGAGTGGGTCTTCAAAGAAGCGGTTCGACTCTATCCGCCCATCCCGGTGATCCCACGGCGGGTAATGCGTGAGCGTGAATTCGGCGGATATAAGATTCCCGCCAATGCGACGGTCATACTCAACGTCGGGTTCATCCAACGGATGCCGGAATGGTGGGATGAGCCGGACAAGTTCGACCCGCTGCGCTTCGGGCCGGCGCGCGCGGAGCACTTGCGCCACCCTTACTCATGGTTCCCGTTTGGCGGCGGCGCGCATCTGTGCAGCGGCATGCACCTGGCGCTGGTGGAAGTGAAGCTGTTTTTTGCGCTGCTGTTGAAAAACTACGAGCTGCGTTTGAAGGACGGGTATCGCATGAAATACCGCCCGTTGCCGATGCCACGGCCAGTCGACAATCTCCCGATGGAGCTGATTCGTCGCTGAACGGCGCAGGGCGTCGAGCGCCCTTAACCGGTTGACACGGGACGTGCTCCGATCGGTTCGCCCACGATGCCGACCGTAGTACGGCCCGTATAGCTTTTCTTTGCGGATCGCATCTCGCGCGCCGACGCCGCGTCACGGTGTCGTAAGCCGCGATCAAATTTGGTTCGATCTTCGATTCGGGCAAGAGCGGGCTGTCGGAACAGACAGGCGACGAGCCGCATCGTCGGTGTCACACTTGTTACACATTGGAGAGGTGGCCGAGCGGTCAAAGGCACGTGGTTGTAAAAGACCACGGACCCTTCACGGGTTCGGGGGTTCGAATCCCTCCCCTCTCCGCCATTTTTTATGCACTCCGGCTGTACTCCCGTGCCCGCGGCTACATCACGATTTGGCCTAGCCGAGTGGTGCACAGCAACGGCCTGCCTACGGTCGCGAAAATCAATTTCAATCGACGAGAGACGATCCCGTGTCGCAGCGGGGACGTTCGGTTCTCTGTGTGATTTCCAAGGGCAAACCAGCTCGCCCATTCACCCGGAAGCTAGTTCCTGCGCGTTGTCGTTCAACGCCGGCGCTTTGAGGGAAACGATGATGCGGATATCGGATACCACCAGACTCTGGCACGCGAGGATGTAACCCTGCTCGATTTCGTCCGTGCTCAGAACGTATGAAGTGTCGGTAAGGGGCTTGATGCGGCCGGCCACCTTACGGCACTTGCAGGTGCCGCAGCTGCCTACGCGACAGCTGTGCGGGAAGCCGACGCCGGCCCGCAACGCCGCTTGCAGCAATGTCTCACCGCGCGCAACGTCGATGGTCAGTCCGGACGGATCCAGGTGTGCTTGAAACATAAGGGCGCGTTCGGTCGAGCCGCCTACGCGGAACCTTGCACCACGGGAGACGAATGCATCCGCATCAGCTGTGGTAGCCCGCTGGCGCGGTTGGCAGCTACGGCGAGCTGATATTCCACGGGCGTCGCGTAGTTCTCGTCCCAGTGTTTCAGCTTAGGTGTCATGAGACGGAGCCACAGCGGCGGGATCATGGCGACAAATATGCTCGTCAGGTAGCCATGCCGCAGTGTCGGCGCCCCGGCGTACGGTTTGAGTTTCCAAAACGGCAAGTCCGCTTCAGCGTGGTGGTGCGAATGGCGTGTCAGGTTGAATAGCACGATGGCACTCGCCGGTTTGTTCGAGTTCCACGAATGCCGCGGCCCGACCGGCGCTCCGTCCGCGCGTACCAGTCCGTAGTGTTCAATGTAATTGACGAACTCGAGCAGTGAACGGCCCCAGAGAACGGCCCCGAGGAAGACCAGCACGCCGGTCCAACCGGCGGCGGCGTAAAACAGCGCGAAATAGACGGCACTCATGGCGATACCGCGCGGCATCCGGCTGCGCAACGACCATACCGCGATTCCCCGTTGGGTCAGGCGCCGTTTCTCGATGCGCCAAGCGCTGAGCGATTGCCGCACGGTCGATCGAACGACGAACGCCCAAGCATTTTCGCCGCGGCGCGCCGTCGCGGGGTCCTTGGGCGTCGCCACTTTTGCATGATGGTTGTAGACGTGCTCGATGGAGAACGAAGCGTCGCACGTCATCGCTAACAACCAACGGCCGACGGCGACCGCCAGTTTGCTGCGTGTGCGATGCGTGAGCTCGTGAGCGACGTTGGTTCCGCCGGTGACGAACATCAGACCGATCGACATCGCCGCGCCGAGCAGATCGAACGCGCCCGTTTGCGCGCGCGCCGCTTGCATATCCCAGCCGAAAAGGGATTGCACGAACGCGCCGAGGCCGAGCCAATCGCCGCCGTTGCCGCACATCCACGCGACCACCATCATCGCCACCAGCATCAACGCTCCCATCGAATAGAGCGCCGCGTCGAGCAGCCAGCCGTGGGCGTATTCAGGTTCGGAGAGGTCGTCATCGAGGAGAGAATCGCCGCCAATGACGACGATCAAGCCGATCAGGTAACCGCCCCACATCCAAAGTCCCCCTCGGGCAAAGGCGATGATCGAAACCACCTGCATCGTGACGGGGATGCCGTAGCGAAGGTACTTGGTACCAGGGTAACGAGTCATGATCTTCCTTCCTGCGACGAGCAGGCATGCCCGGCGTTCTTTCGCTTGACGCTTTTATACGGTGCGCGCGTTTCCATCAGCCGGCCATGGACCGTGACCGAAGCGAGCAAGGCGCGATCACGAAAGTCGCCCCCGCACCTGCTCCGGCGTGATCGACGGACATCCATTCGGATAGTTTTCAACACCCTGTTGATTTACCAATTTCCCTATTTTGCCTCGCGGGCCAGGCATGGCGACCTGTCTGATACGACAGGTTACTCAAGTAATAGTACTAAAGCGCCGGACCAAATCGGCAAGTTACCGCGATCGACGCGCGATCTCCGTGAGGTACACGGAGCAAGTATCAGTGCAGCGCATTCTTTGCCAGAGCCGTGCCGGCGATAGTAGCATGTGCGACCGTCGCGAGATTTAAGGAGACCCCATGTTCGCCGATTCGCTGTCGCGAGAGCTGCTCATCCACGGAACCGTGTTATTTCTTTTGGGTCTCGTAAACGGCCTCGTGGTGCAGCGTTTTTTGAACCCGCGCATGGGTTTGTCTTCGCACCTCGTCGCGGTGCAAAACGGCCTCGTGCTCTGGGTGCTCGGGCTCATCTGGCCGCAGTTGCGGCTTACGCCGCCGGCGCAATCGCTGACGGCGTGGTGCGCGATCGTCGGGCTGTATGCCATTTGGCTCGGACTGCTGCTCGCTGGAATCTGGGGTGCGAGCCGCGCTACGCCCATTGCCGGCGCCGGTCATTCGACGACGCGCGGCAAGGAACGGATTGTCGCACTGCTCATCATCGTGGGTTCTCTTGCGATCCTCGTAGCGACGGTGCTCGTGCTTTACGGTCTCTTCTAATCTAAGTCGTTTGCGCGCACGAGTGCGTTTTGTGCGCCGAACAAGGGAATAGGGAACATGGATCAGACAGCACTGATAACAGGCGCCTCCTCCGGGATCGGTCTTGAATTGAGTCGGCTCTTTGCGCGGGACCGTTATCAGCTGGTATTGGTCGCGCGCGATTCCGCACGCCTCGCAAAAGCGGCCGAGCGGCTGCGTGCGGAATACGGCGTACGCACGGTCGAGATTGCCGTTGACTTGGCTGACATCGAAGCGCCCAACGCGATCTACGAAAAGCTTCGAGCGGCGAATATCACCGTTGACGTGCTGGTCAACGGCGCTGGGCTCGGATACGGCGGTCCGTTTCACGCGAACACGATCGAGCAGGAAACCGAAGTGTTGCAGGTCAACGTGCTCGCGGCGGTGCGTTTAACGCGGTTGTTGGTTCCCGGTTTCGTGAAAAGACGGCGCGGCCGGATTCTGAATATCGCTTCGCTGGCGGGCTTCGCGCCCGGGCCGTTCTTCGCCAACTACTACGCGACCAAGGGTTATGTGTTGTCTTTTTCCGAAGCGCTGGCGGTGGAGCTCAAACCGTACGGCGTAACCGTTACGGCGCTCTGTCCGGGCACGACGCGTACCGGCTTTCACCGCAAAGCAGGTATCGAACGCACCGATCTCGCCAAAGGAATGCTCGGCGTGGTGAGCCCTCCGGAATCCGTGGCGTTGAGCGGCTATCGCGCGCTAATGAAGGGTAAGACCGTCGTCATTCCCGGTCTGGTGAACCAGGTGTCCGCTTTTCTGGTGCGAGTTGCACCGCGCCAGCTGGTGACGCTGATCACCGCGCAGATCAACCGAATTCGGCCTAGCGAACCCGGCACCTCCGCGACGCGCAGCGCCGAGGGAGATACTAATTCGTCGAAATAGTACCGACGAGACGGAGTGGTCGCGACCTCCGAGCGAGCGGACGGCTCCGCGCGCTAACGTTCCGCCAGAAACCGCCGGACGCCGGACGCCAGGTGCCTTCCGAAGTAGTCTTTCGCGTTAACCCACATTGCCCGCAGCGTGACGGCTGACAACAAGGTTCGCCTAATCGTGATCACCCGGTTGAGATAGGCGTCGATGTGATCGGCGACGACGGGATCCTTTACGCCGGCCGAAAAGAATAGTTTCTCCGGCGGATATACGGAGCGAAAACCGCGGCAGCTCGAATAGCTGGAGATCAGAGCAACGTGACCGCCCACCGCCGAGTGATGCCATTTCTCGTAGCGCTTGATGCTGCGCCGCAGATCGCCCTTGCCGAGAAGTGCGTCCGCCGTCGAATCGACCAGCCGTTCGGCCGCATTCAGCGCCCAGCCGATGCCGACACCGGGATACGGATCGGCCGCCAACAGCGCGTCGCCGACCAGCGTGACGCCGGGCAGCGCGCTGCGCCGCCGCACCGTGTGCATGTGCTTACCCATGACGATTTCCGACGTGCGCTCGCCGTTCGCCATGTTCGGGCCTTCGGGCAAGGAGTGGAAGTGCCGTTCGAAATTTCGTTCGACATTCTCGCGGAACGATTCCAGTCGCGCCTCGTCGATGCCCGCGCACAATAGCGTCAGCTCCTCGTCGCAGGGAAACGCGTACGCGATCTCCGGGTCGAGGAACCACAACTGCGACGTCTTGCCCGTCGTCAGCGGAAGATTTTTGAAATAGGCGATGAAGAAGACGCGCCGGTTGGGCGTGATTTTTTCGCGCGCCCCGCTCAGGCGCGCCGTCGTCGAATTCCTGCCGTCCGCGCCGACGACGAGCTTGGCGCGAAGCTCGAGCGGCTCGCCCTGCTCGGCGGCGATCGTCAGGCCCTGCACGCACCCGTCGCGGATAATGAGATCACGAATGCTCTTGCCCCCGATGTACGTAACCCCGGGCGTATTGATCGCCATCTCGCGCAGCAGCGGATCGAGTTTTTCGCGGCGCATGTTGTAGCCGTGCAGCACATGCTCGCGGGAACGGCCGGCGTAAGGGCGAATCCAGCCGTAGTGCGTCCAGACATGCACGCTGTTTTTTATGCCGCCGCATGCGTCGACCGCGTCAGTGATGTCGAGGCGGCGAAGCGTTGGCAATGCGCACGCTTGGATGTAGTGCGTGCACATCTTCTTGTAGGCGTTGGTGTCGGAGCGGCGCTCCAGCAATATCACGTTCAAACCGCAGCGTGCGTACAGCGTGGCGGCCGCGCAACCCGCGACACTGGCGCCGACGATTGCGACGTCGTATTGCTTTTCGGCGTATTCGGCGTATCCGTTCATGTTCGTTTGTTACCTCGCGACGCTGTCATAGCGCTCGCGCTCATCGGTTCGGTCAGAACCGCCCAATCTACTGACGCGTGCCGCGTTGTCAATGACGGCGTCGAGAAAATTCACCCACACGAGTCGCGCGCCCCGCAGTGCATGGGAGCAAAGCCGGCGTGTCCTGTAGGAATGGACAGGTGCTGCGCGACGGATCGGCGAGTTACAGTCCGCGGGTGATTTAATCGAGAGCGCCCCCTCGAGTTGGGCGACGCGCCTCGACATATCAGGAAATTGTCAACCAGCCTTGAGCTAACCGGGCTCTTCGGCGTTTATTCAGTTACGCGGGAAGCAACAATGACGAAGGAATCAATTATGACGCGCGTAAATCCGGAGCGTCAGTTTCTGCTTGAGCACATCAGCTACGATAAAAAGATCGTTCGCGCGAAGGGCCACTACCTGTACGACAGCGAAGGCCGCGCGTATCTGGATTTTCTGGCGCAGTACGGCGCCGTGCCCTTCGGCCACAACCCGGCGGTGGTTTGGGATGCGCTGAAGGCGATCGGACTGAACGAGGAGCCGAGCTTAGTGCAGCCGTTTATCTCGCCTGGCGCCGAGTCGTTAGCCGAGGCGCTGATTGCGGCATCGCCGATGTCCGATGGCTACGTTACGTTTACCAACAGCGGCGCTGAAACGGTCGAGGTGGCGATCAAGCTCGCGCGCGCACGCACGGCGCGAAAAACCATTCTCGCCACTATCAACGGGTTTCACGGCAAGACGATGGGTGCGGTGTCGGCGACCGGCAACGACATCTATCGCACGCCGTTTTTTATCAGCAGCCCTGAGTTCGAGCACGTCCCTTACGGCGATATCGACGCGCTGGAGCAGCGTTTGGCGAAGCGCGACGTCGCGGCGTTTATCGTCGAACCGGTTCAGGGAGAAGCCGGCATGATCACCCCGCCCGCGGGGTATCTCGCCGCCGCGGCGCAGCTCTGCCGCAGCGTCGGCACGCTGTTCGTGCTCGATGAGATACAAACCGGACTCGGACGCACCGGCCGCCTGTTTGCCGCGGAGCATGAGCACATCGTGCCGGACGTGATGCTGCTCGCGAAGGCGCTCGGCGGCGGCCTGGTGTCTATCGGCGCTTGCCTTTGCAGCGAGCAGGCGTGGACCAAGGACTTCGGGACATACCACAGCTCAACCTTCGCCAACAACCACCTGACGTGCTCCGTCGGCCTCGTCGCGCTCAAGCAGCTGCAGGCGAGTGACCAGGAGCTCGTGCGGCGCGTGGAGCGCACGGGGCGCTACTTGCGCGAAGGTCTCGAGCAGCTGGTCGCCCGTCATGGCGATGTGTACGCATCGGTCGATGGGCAGGGGCTGATGCAGGGCCTCGTGCTCGCGCCGTGGGATCACCATGACAGCTACTTCCTCACGCACGCGAGCGACACCGGAATGTGCGTACCGCTCGTTTGCGGTTACTTGCTGCACGAGCATGACATCTTGACCGCTCCGACTTTCAACGGCAACGATGTGCTGCGCATCGAGCCGTCGTTGACGATTGAGACGGCCGAGGTAGACCGCTTGCTGACGGCGCTCGATGCGACGGCGAACGTCATACACAACGGCGATTTCTCCCGCTTCTTCGGCTTTATCATGGGCAAGCGCGCGACCGTTTCGCTGCCGGAGCGTGTCGCGGATCGGCCGTTGCGCCAACCTCCCGCGCCACGGGTGCGCGCCGCCGACGCCGGCGCTCGGTGCCTCGGCCGGTTCGCGTTTCTCATTCACTACACCGAAATCGACGATATCCTTTTGTCGGGCCCGCCCGGCTTCGCTGAGCTCGATCAGGACGGGAGAGAGCGCTGGGTTCGCTGGATGAAATCGTGGTCAACGCGCCGTTACGATCCGGGCGTCGCCCACCATATGCCGGCGATTCATTCGAAAGCGGGCGGATATGCCGAGGGCTGGCTCATCGCCGCGCCGGTCTTGCCGCGCCAGATGCTGCGCTTGCCGCTGCGCGATCGCGCGGGGCTGATGGGCGAATATGTCGACATCGCTAAGCGGCTCGGCGTGGACCGGTTGGGCCTCGGTGCATTCACCTCGATCGTCACGCGCAACGGTGCCGACATTGCCGATTGCGGAGTGCCGCTCACAACCGGGAACAGCCTCACCGCGGTCGCTTCCGTGGAGGGCCTGAAGAGCGCGGTTGTCGCCGAGGGGCGCGACCTCGCGGCGATGGAGGTTGGCGTTATCGGCGCTGCAGGATCGGTTGGCCGACTGGTGTGTCGGATGCTCGTGACACATAGCGGGCGCTTGACGCTGTTCGGCAACCCCAACAATCCCGGCGCGACGCGTAAGCTACAAACCCTTGCCGGAGAGTTGTATCGCGACGCGCTGCAAGCTTTGGCGACGGGTCGCGCCAGTCCCATCGGCGAGGCGGTTGCGCTCGCAACCGGCGGACCGGGCCACGTGTCACTGGAGCTGCTGGCTGACGATTCGCAGGCGCACCTCGCGCTCTATCAGCACGTGGAGCGAGCGTTCGAGGCGGCGCGCAGTCGCACCATTGCGCCGATTCGCATCACAGTTGATCTTGCGGCGTACCTTCCTTACATGGAGGCCGTGATCTCGGCCACGAATCAGGGCAACGCGTTTATCGATCCGTCGCTGTTCGCCCCGCGCGCGATCGTCTTCGACGTCGCGCGGCCTCCGGATATTTCAAGAATGGTGTCTGATAGCCGACCGGACATCCTGGTGTACGAAGGCGGGCTGGTGAAATTCCCCGAAGCGACAACGTTCGGGTCGCGCAATGTCATCGGTGCGCCGCCCGGCATCAACCTCGCATGTCTTGCCGAGACGATCGTTTTGACTATGGCCGGCATCAAGCGCAACTACAGCATGGCCGACCGCCCACCGCTCGAAGACGCGCTGGAAGTGCATCGGCTAGCGTGCGAGCATGGTTTTACGATTGCCTCGCCCACGCTGTCGACGCCGTCCGCTTGGACTCACGCCGGTACGGATGAAGCGGCGCGGCTCGCGGGCAAGACAATGGCATACGGCGATTCGAGCAAGACGGCGGCATACAGCAACTAACGAGGTCTGTCATGGCGGAAAATCAAGCAGTAAAGCAACCGTTAGTCTCGGAGCAAAAGCGGACGCTGCAGCCGTGCCTCGCCGACTTCGTCGCCAAAGTGAACGGCACTGCCAGCGTGAAGCGAATTCTCAAGGGATGGAATCCGACCATCAACGTGCAGGCCTCCGATACCGGCGAAAAATTTAATTTCAATGTTAAGGACTCCATGCTGAGCCAGCCGGTTGTTGGTGAAGGGCAAGCTGGGCACCTGATTACGCTGCAAGCGCTTGAATCCGTCCTGTGCCAAGTGTTTACCGGCGCGCTCAACCCGGTGCGTGCAAATCTCGACGGCAATCTGGCCGTGTTCGCGAACGATCAGGACGGCGTGAAACTGGACGCCGTGTGTCTCGTACTGTGGGGAATGTGATCGATGCGCGCGGTGTATGAGCTGGCGGTGTACGTGGCGATCAGCGCTGGCATGGCGCTGACGACCAATTGTTTTTCGATGATAGCGAGCCTCTTTGGCGTCGTTTCGTATGCGGCACTGTCGCTCGCGATCGTGCTGGCCGGCGTGTTCTGCATTCTCGTCTCTACTTCGATCGCCGAGCTGGCGTCGCTGTTTCCGTCCGCTCCCGGACTGCGTACCTACCTCAAGGCGGCGTTCGGCGACTATGTATCGCTGGCGCTGGTCAGTTTGTATCTCATGATGGCGGCGATGATCGGGGCGGTGCAGGCGTACATATTGAGCTTGGTGCTGTCGGACATGGGGTTTACCGTTCTGCCGCTCATCGTCGGCGTAGTCACTCTGACGGCGGTAGTGGTGCTGAACCTCGTCGGCATGCAGATGCCAAGAGCCGTGCAGTTGATCATGACGGGATTGCTGGTGGCCGGCATTCTCGTGGTAGCGGCGTTCGCGCTGTCCGGTCCGGCGCCGAGCCCGGTGCCGGTGCCCACGGTGCCCGCGGTGGGGGCATCGGACCTACAGGCATTTCTCACCGGCATTTCGCTCGCGATCTTTCTGTTCATTGGCTTCGAATGGGTGACGCCAACCGGAACCGGACCTCATGCCTATCGCTGGATGATCCCGCTATCGATGCCGATCGCCATCGGTCTGCTGGTGATTCTGTATCTCGCGTTTTCCGCCGCGATCTCGGCGTCGCTTGATACGGCCGGCGTCGTGAACAATCTGATTCCGCAAATGGCCTTGGGGAGGGCAACGCTCGGTGCCGTGGGGTATTACCTCATGGCATTCCTAACGCTGCTCGCGGCGCTGGCGTCGTTCAATGCCGGGATCATGGCCGCGAGCCGCATGGTCTACGCACTGTCGCGCGAACGCGTACTACCGGCATGGTGCGCATGGATCAGCATGCGCTCGGGCGCACCGCTCGGCGCGATTTTATTAGTTGGCGCCATCTTACTGACGGCAACCGTGGCGACGATTCACACCGGTAAGTACATGCTCGTGACCGTCATCGCCGTCGCCATCGAGTGTTTGGTCTACGGCGCGCTCATCTTCGCCACGTTACGCCTGCGTGTCTTGAGGTCAGCCGAGCCCCGACCGTTCAAGAGCCCGCTCCCGCCTCTCGCTCAGGGTCTGATCGGTCTGATGTTGCCGGCGTTGGGGTTAGGTGCATTGATGAGCTATACCGAATCGCCGTTTTCGGCGTGGAATGGGTTCTTCGCGCTGGTCGCGGGGTCACTGGTAGCCGCGATGTTGATGCGCGTTCACCACAACAGACACAAGCCGGCGACCATCGCCGATTGATAGGTCGCACTGAAGGAGCATTTTATGGAGCAGACACAGGATCTGACGCAACACGAAGCGCCGTACCAACTGTCCTATGACAACCCAGCCTATAAAGCTGAGGAATGGGACAATGGCACTTGGTCGGTACAAAACTGGTTCGAGCGCACCGCGTGGAAGACGCTGCGCGACACGACGTACGGCCGGCCGAACGCGGAGCCGCCGCCGCATCCGGCGTTGCGCGACGATCCGCTGTTACGGCAGATCTATCTCATCGACCTGGCGACGTTCATCACCGCCGAGCGCACGTCAGTGATCGCCGTATCGGGGATGGTCAAGCTGGCACCGGATGAGATAAGCCAGGTCCATTTGAGCACGCAGGTGCTGGATGAGGCACGCCATTACGAAGTGTTCTGCCGGCGCATGGCCGATTTCGGTCTGACCCCGGAGCAGCGCAATCAGATGACGGCGCAGGTGACGACCCCGGCGCTGCGCAAATTCTACGACTTGATCGAAGAGCAGGTCGACAAGGGCGACTTTCTGGCATCGTCGCTCGCGCAGAACATCACGCTCGAGGGCATGGCGTATCCGGTCTACCGCTACGAAATCAAATACTGGTCTCGCTTCGATCCGAGCCTGAGCCAGGTGATCCGCGGAGCCTTCGCCGACGAGGCGCATCACGTCGGCTTCGGCGAGGCCATGATGCGCGGTTGTTTCGGCAAGCTCGGAAGCGACGACAGGAATCGCGCGATCCGCTTAGTGCACGAGTTCGAGCAGCTCATGACGGACGTATTCGAAGGCATGATCCGTCACTACATCGGGCTGTACCAGGAAGCCGCCAACGGCCATCTCGACTTGATGGGCGATTTGGAAATATTCCCTGGGCGCACGATGGCTACCATCACCGAGGAGGAGCAGGCGCGGATGTTGCTCGATGAAATCAAGCAGGAGCACAACCGGCGCCTGCGGCGTATCGGCATTTAAGTCGAAGACCCCATCACCGGAGACCCCGCGTGGACGGCAAGAATCGCTTTGATAGTCACTGGACGTACAGTCTGATCCGGCTCGAATACTTGGTCGCTCTGATCGTCTGCATCGGGTTGGCGCTGATGCAGATCGACCAAATACGGTGGCTGCCGTTCATCGGTCTATTCGCCTATATCGATTTGATCGGCTACATTCCCGGTGCCATCGCCTATCGGCGCAACGCCGGGAGAATCAGCCCGGTGTACTACGTGCTCTACAACACGATGCACAGCGCCGCTGTTGCCGCTTTGATCGCCGGCGTGTGGTGTCTGGTCGTGCAGCCGGAATGGGCGTTGCTCGCGATACCGATACACTTGTGCGGCGACCGCTCGCTGTTTGGAAACTTCCTCAAGCCGTTCAGTGTCCCGTTCGAGCCGCAGACGACGCCGGCGTTCTCGCTGTTTGAAAAAGAGAATGGGAAAGCGCCGCAACAATACTTATGCGGGCGCGACGAGCCGGTCGCCGTCGCCGCCCGGCCGAGATGACCGTGCGCCACAACGTCGAGACCGACAACGCCAGTCCGGCGGCGACCGCCGGGGTGTCGAGCGTAGCTCGCGGGGTTATTCCGATCGCGGAGCGCGTCGTAGGCGGTCGCCCGGTTTTGCGGGAATATGATCCGCAGGCGGTGAACGATCTGGTTCACTGCGCCGACCACCCTTCAGCATTTCTTGCGCTCAACAAGGGCACTCAGCATTTCCGTGCCGCCAACCTGCCCGGCTTCATCGCCTACCGCGAAGCCGGGCGCTATCTGTTTCAGCTCGGCAGCGTATACGCGCCGCCGGAAAGCCGCGCCGCGCTGCTGCAGGAGTTCTGCGCGAAGGCGGCGCGCGAGCGCCGTAGCATCTGTGCGCTGCAGCTTCGCGGCCCCGATGTGGCGATCTATGAGCAGGCGGGGTTTCATGTCAACCAACTCGGCCTGTCGTACAGCCTCGAACTCGCAACCTTCCAGACGGCGGGCACGCGCTTCATGAAGATGCGCAACAAAATCGCGCGCGCCCGCGCGAGCGGCCTGAAGATCGTGGAGCTCGGCGTCGATGTGCCGCGCACACGCGCGGTGTGGGACCAGCTCTACGCGGTCACGGAGTCGTGGTTGTCGAGCAAAGGCCGGCATGTGAAGGAGCTCGATTTCATGATCGGCGAGATCGGACAGCCGACTAATACATTCCGGCGCGTGTTCGCGGCGATGGACGGCGACCGGGTCGTCGGCTTCATCTGCTACGTCCCCTGCTACGGCGAATACCGTGGATACATGCATGACCTCAGCCGGCGTACGCGCGATGCGGCGCCGGGCGTCATGGAGCTCGTTAACATCTCGGCGATCGAGCGTTTCAAAGCGGAAGGTGTTGCCTATTTGAATTTTGGCTTCACCCCATTCATCGGCCTGTCCGGCGAGACAGACAATGCGCCGAGCCGCAGCGCGGTCGTCTCGTGGGTCGTGAAGATGTTGGCGAAACACGGTAAAGCGATTTACCCGGCCAGCTCGCAAGCCGAGTACAAGATGAAATGGAATCCGCGGCGCATCGAACCCGAATATTTGGCGTTTCAGGGGAGTTTTCGCTTCGGCTATTTGTGGAAATTGTTGTTATTGACCCGCGCCATCTAAGGGACTGCTTTGCATCGGCGTACGTAGAACTCGCGAGTCCTCGATATGGTATCCAGTGCCGTTACGAATCGCAGGAGGTTGTTCGCTCATTCTTACAAGGACAGTTATTTGGTGGCGCTGTGCGTGCTCGAGATTGTCCTGCTCGTCTACGCCGCGGTCGGCTTTTCCTCTCTAAGTACGGCGGCACTCGGGTCGATAGCTATCTTGGGTGTCTACCTGAATTGCACGAACTATCAGTGCATCGCGCATAACTTCATCCATAATCCGTTCTTCAAATCGGACGGCATGAACGCGTGCTTCTCCGTGATCAATAGCGCCGCGCTCGGCGTGCCGCAGTCGTTGTATCGAGTCCATCATTTAAATCATCACCAATACAACAGCGTTGTCGGCGACCCGAATGCGCTGCACGTCGACATGTCGTCGATCTATCGTTACGCACGCACCGCCGGTGTGCCCGAACCGCTTTGGCGCTACGCCTTGCTTGGGCCGCTGCGGGCGGATATTTCATTTTTTACTCGACGCGCGATCCTGCAGGGATACGGTCCGCGCTTGGCGGCCGAAGTGGTGGCAATGGCGTTGTTCTGGACAGCGCTCGCGTGGTGCGATCTCAGATATTTCGTCATGTTTTTCCTGCCTGTGTGGTACTTCGGGCAGACGGCCGCGTACGCCGAGAACTACCTGGAGCATTACGGGGCTACACCCGGCGATCGACTCGCCGATTCGGTCAGCTGCTACGGCAAGTTTTACAATTTCATTTGGTTTCAAAACGGTTACCATCAAGAGCATCACTACCGCCCACGCGTGCACTGGACCAAGGTCGCCGAGCTCAGAACGTCGCAGATGAAGTCAGAGTCGCAACGGCGTGTGGTCAAGTGGGCGCATTGGTTCAACTTTTGATCAGGAGTCTTCGGTGATTTCGCAGCTACAAGCACTCATCGGGCCCAGTGAGCAGTCGTCCGCCGTACCGCTCCCGCGTCAGCCGGTACCACCACTGGGGCGAACGATGCACGCGTGTTATCGCGCAGTCGCGGTTCATCTTGGGATTTTTCGCAAGATCAAGTCCGCCGTGTTCATCGCTCTCTACGGCCTCGCGAGCGTCGTTCCGCAATATCAGCTGCGCCGCTTGAGCGAGGGTCCTGACGCCAGGAACTGGGCCGCCGAGGGTCTGCAGCGGCTTTACCTCGGCTGTCGCGAGAGTTTGCCGTTTTTCAACAACTACCCGGTGCTGCTCGGTGACGATCCGGTTGCCACGGATGCGATCCGCCGCGCCGCGCGACTAACGCGGACAATGTTGGGACTGTATCGATCCGTGAGGCGAAACGAGCTACGCGTCGAGTTCGATCGGTACGGGTTGCTCGATCAGCGCCAAATCGAGCGCTGTTTTACGACGCACCGCGTTCCTGCGAACGGATGCGATCGGCTGGCAACCGCCGCGGCGGGAGACGCCGTGACAGTTCTGGCGCATGGTCGACCCTATCGTCTGCTGTTGCCGGAAGGGGAGGGGCAATTGCCGGATCATGGCGCCATCGCCGCCGCGCTGAATGAGATCGCTCACGACGCGCAAGCACGCCGCGCCGACGACGACTGGGCGATCGGCGCGTTGACGACACTGCCGCGCGAGCAGTGGGCCGCGGCCAGGACTCGTTTGGCGCGATCGGAACGGAACCGACGTGCGCTCGCGTCGTTGGAGCAAACGCTTTTTACGCTGTGTTTAGATCTCGATTCCCACCCGTCCACGCTGGAGCAAGCAACAGCGCTGCTGCGCGTGGGGAATCATCGCAACCGCTACTACGACAAGAGCGTGCAGCTGATCGTATTCGCCAACGGCGTGGCCGGAATAAACGTGGAACACGCCGCGGTCGACGGGAGCGTCGCCGTCCAAGTCGCAAGCCATCTGCAGCGACAAACGTTCGACAGCACGCGCGACCGCGCGGCTGTCGCGCCGCTCCCTTGGGACCGGATTGAATTCGACGTCGATGCACGCGAGCGCGAACTCGCGGCGGCGGCCGATGAGCGGGCGCGGAGCTTGCGCGAGAGGCGCGACATCAGCGGCTTGACGTTGGCCGGTTGCGGCAAGCGCCTCTACGTGGGACACGGCGTGAGCCCGGATGCCGCGGTGCAATTGATCGTCCAGCTCGCGGCGTATCTTTG
>JBGPCS010000004.1:0-21990 GCA_041481875.1 Sulfurifustaceae bacterium | reverse complement strand
GTAGCTCAGCTGGACAGAGTACCTGGCTACGAACCAGGTGGTCGGGAGTTCGAATCTCTCCGGGCGCGCCATATTCCGACTTGGTTTCCTGTCGCGGGATCAGTAACGCCGCGCGTCCGCTACTCCTGCTGTTAACTGTCTCTCATTCCCCTCTTGCGACTCCTGCGTACTCGCCGCGCGGCCGTGCACGGCGCTTTCGGGTTACCTCCCCCCAGAGAGAACGGGGCAATGGCTCGCGATCAAGGTGAGGCCGCTTTTCCGCCAGCGGCTTCCTATACTTAGCTCGTGGCACGGAAGTGGCTCCTGTGGGCGGGTGCGGGGAATCCGCGACAGCCTGACCAACGCAGTCGTGGGGAATGCCCGATGAAAGGGGCAAAGGAGAAATAGTGAACAACTTCGACAAAGCGCTACTCGTCGTCGACAGCGACAGCAGAAGGCGCGCGCAACTGAAGGAATGGCTGGGCGCTGTGGATCGCACTCTGGTGTACGACGCCGGGCCGGCGGACTGGCAGGATCGGTTGAATTCGGACGTCGCGGTGCAGGTCGTAATGCTCGGTCCCTGCACCGGCGCCGCCGAGCAGGCGCGACTCGTCGAAGCCATGCGCCAGCAACGGCCCAATCTCCCGGTCATCCTTTACAACGACGACGGGTCCACTTCGTTTCCGGTCGCGAATGAGGCGGCAGGGTTTTTGCGCACCGTACGGCTGCCCGTCGATCGCGGCAGTCTGCCGGAGCTGCTGACGGAGGCGGTCGCGTACGCCAACGAGCGCAACGCCGCCCCGGCCCGCAACCCCGAGCTATTTCGCAGCCTCGTCGGCAAGAGCGAGGGCGTTCGTCACGTACGCCAGCTTGTCGAGCGAGTCGCCCCGAGCGACAGCACCGTGCTGATTCTTGGCGAGTCGGGTACCGGCAAGGAGGTCGTCGCGCGCAATCTGCACTATCGTTCCCCGCGTCGAGGCAAACCGTTCATCGCGGTCAACTGCGGCGCGATCCCAGCCGATTTGCTGGAGAGCGAATTATTCGGACACGAGAAAGGTGCCTTCACCGGTGCGGTCGGCGCGCGCCAGGGTCGCTTCGAGCTCGCGACCGGTGGCACGTTGTTCCTTGATGAGATCGGCGAAATGAGTTTGGCGATGCAGGTGAAGCTGCTACGCGTGATTCAAGAACGTTCGTACGAGCGCGTCGGCGGGAATCGCACGCTGCGGGTGGACGTGCGGCTGATCGCGGCGACGCATCGCGACCTCGAACGCGAAGTGCAGGCGAAGCGTTTTCGCGAGGACCTTTACTATCGTCTGAACGTATTCCCGATCGTCATGCCGCCGCTGCGGGATCGCGCCGAGGATATACCGTTGCTCGTTACCGAGCTGAACGCCCGGCTGC
Organism: Sulfurifustaceae bacterium; assembly: GCA_041481875.1. GTDB lineage: Bacteria > Pseudomonadota > Gammaproteobacteria > Acidiferrobacterales > Sulfurifustaceae > JACQFZ01. The sequence continues at coordinate 20,610 of JBGPCS010000004.1, read as the reverse complement.
GACAGGAGCGCGGTGCGACCATACGTTTCACACCGGATGCCGTAGCCACCTTGCAGCGCCATGCGTGGCCCGGGAACGTGCGTGAGCTCGCCAATCTGGTCGAGCGTCTGACGATCTTGTCGCCCGACGGGACGATCGACGTCAACGATTTGCCGTCGCAGTACCAGGCCGCAAAGGCGCCGAGCGTCGTGGCGGCGAGCCATAGCCCTCAAGGTTCCGCGCTGCCGCTTCCGGTGTTACCGACGGATGGCATGGACCTTAAGGAATATCTGAACAATGTTGAATACGGGCTAATCATGCAGGCGCTCACCCGAACCGGAGGTGTCGTCGCGCACGCCGCGAACTTGCTGAAGCTGCGTCGCACGACTCTGGTGGAGAAGCTCTATAAGTACGGCGTACGCCGCGAACGCTCGCTGTCTACGTCCGAAGGGGCCAACCCCGAGGAGGCAGAATCATCCTGAGCGCCAAAGCGCGGATGCGAGATCCATTCGTCCGTCGGCCAAGGGGCTGATAGTAAATGCAATGGCCACCGTCCAAGGAGCGTGCGGCGCGCACCTCACTGGCGTTCGATGTGGCGCGATGTCCATCATCCCCAGTATGATCTCCCGCCGCCTGCTGCATCAGAGTTTTGAGGAAATGTTCATGTTACGCGTGCTGATCGTGATTGCCCTTTTACTCCCACTGCCGAACGTCCTCGCCGCGGACGCAAATCTCGCCGAGATCAAGGGGAAGTTGGCCGAGCGGTTGCCGAGCGTACCCTTGGATAAGCTCAAACGTTCCACGACGATGCTCGGCTGGTACGAGATCGAGCACGGAATGCAGCTGCTCTATATCAGCCCCGACGCCAAGCATCTCTTTCTCGGTGACTTGGTCGATCTCGAAACCAAAACGAATCTCACGGAAACGTGGCGCGAACATGTCGCGATAGAGGCGATCAACGCGGTCGGAGAAAAGAATATGATCGTGATGGGTCCGGCCGACGCGAAGCGCACGATCACGGTGTTTACCGACGTCGACTGCCCCTATTGTGCTCAGCTACACAAGGATGTCCCTGAGCTCACGAAGAACGGCGTCAAGGTTCGCTATTTGTTTTACCCCCGCGCGGGCATCGGTTCGGAAACGTATCGGCGTTCCGTCGCCGTGTGGTGTGCCGCCGACCGGGTGAAAGCAGTCGGCATCGCCAAAGCCGGCGGCAAGATCGATATGAAAACCTGCCCCAATCCGGTTGAAAGTCATTATCAGTTGGGACGGCAGCTGGAGGTCAACGGGACACCGACCATTTATCTCGACGATGGCAAGATCTTGGGCGGATACGTTCCGAGCGCTCGGCTGCTGGCTATACTGAACCTGAAGCCGCCGCTGAAGACATCGGATGTCCGGTAACCGAAAACCGCCAACCACGTCGATTTCCCGCTTTAGCTCGTGTGTTCGCGGCGCGTTGCTCGCGGGTGGAATGAACGACTCGCGCGACGAAGTCGCGCGGCTGAAAGGCCAATTGCGCGACAACGAGCGCATCTGGTCGGGCTTCCGCGGTCTCGAAATCCATCTGATCGGCGCGCAGTCGATGCGCGAATTTGTCGCCGTGCTGGCAGGAGATATGCCGCGCACGTTTCCGAGTGTCGACTGCGTGACGCTCGCTTGTTTCGATCCCGAGTACGAGCTAACTCGGCTGCTCGAGAGCGAGGCGACCGAAGGCGAAGAGCGGTCGGATGATGTCGGTGAGTCATTCGTGAACATCACGCAGGAGTCGCTGCTGCGTCTGTTCGGCGCTTCGCGGCGCCCTCGGCTCGGTCCGTGCACCTCAGACTTGCAAGCGCTGCTGTTCCCGGCATGTCAATATCCTCTTGGTTCCGTCGCGCTCGCGCCGCTCATTTTGCGCGGCCAGGTGATCGGCGCGTTGAACCAGGGAAGCATCGACACCACGCACTTTGCGCCGGACACGGCCACCGATCTGTTGGAGCATCTTGCGGCCGTTACTTCCATGTGTCTCGATAACGTCGTGAGCCATGAACGGCTGCGGTGGTATGGGATGACCGATCCTCTGACCGGTGTCGCGAATCGACGTTTTTTCGAAAGACGATTGGGCGAGGAAGTCGAACGCTGGTTGCGCCGGCGCGAACCGCTGGTGTACATGCTCGTCGACATCGACCATTTCAAGGAAGTAAACGACCAACACGGCCATCATGTGGGCGACCAAGTCCTGCAGCAGATCGCCGAGCTGCTTGGGCGGGACCTTCGCGGCATCGACCTGCTCGCACGCTACGGCGGAGAGGAATTCATGCTGCTGCTTCCGGATACCGCGCTCGATCACGGCGCGACGATCGCAGAGCGCTTGTGCGGTAACGTGGCGCGCCACGACTTCGCGACCGACGGCGATCGGCACTTGAAAGTAAGTGTAAGCATCGGCGTTTCGTGCCTCGACAGCGAACGCTCGTACTTGCCAACGCCGGGCATGTGGTTATTTCAGCAGGCGGATGCAGCGCTCTACGCCGCGAAGCAGGCTGGGCGCAACCAGGTAATGGCGGCGCCCGGAAGCGGTTGAGCGCGCGCGGGTTGCGCGCACATTTCGGTCTCGGCGTCATTACCGCGTCTTGCATTTGTTCCCCCTCCCGCTGCGGAAGAGGGGTCGATTACGCCGCCGCGTGATCTATTCCCACCTCAACACTTACTCGACACGCCGTGAACAGCAACACCGCTTCCACCGGCCGCGCCGGCCAAAGCCGTCGTAGTCCGTCGGCGTAGCGTCGCAGTTGTGGCGTGTAGAGCGTCACTAGTGCTGGGATCTCACTCGGCTCGACGCGGTGTGTCTTGTAATCGATCAAGACGAGTCGATCGCCTCGGAAAATCAATCGGTCTACGACGCCGACCGACTCACGCCCGTCGGCTCGATAGAGGATCGAGACCTCGTTGCGTGCGTCGTCATACAGATGCGGATCGAAAAATCGACGAAACTCGGGGGTGTCGACGACGGCGCAAGCCTCGCGCCAACAGCCGAGGAGCCAGTCGCCTTCCACGTTAGCGGCGAATTCTCGCCACAGGCGCTGTTTCGCGCGATCGCGATCCGAATCGCTGACGAGCCGCTCGATCATTCGATGGATAACCACACCACGCTGCTTGGTGGGCGGTAGCAGGCCGACATCGGTCGGTGCGCCGTCCGCCGCGTCGTCTTGGTCCGGCGGGCGTGTATTTACCGGCCGATCAAAAGGCCGAGTCAGGTTCTGATCGACGACGACCGCGGTCGGCGGTTCAGAAGACGCGGGCGCCAAGTTTGGCGGCGATCCGCAATCGATGAAACCGACGAGATTCACCGATACATCGCCGGAGAGCGGTGCGAGCGCGCGCAATTTCAGCTCGAATGCCGCCGCCGCGCCGCTGGTCCGCGCGGCATCGAACCGTCGTTCAATGAAGCCGTACCATCCGCGCGCTGCGTCCCCCATCCGGCACGGCGTGCTTGCGTTGCGCCGGCCGGATTCGCAGCCGGATACGAAGAGCCACTGGCGCGCGCGCGTAAGCGCGACGTACAACAAGTTCGATTCCTCCTGAAAGGCGGCACGCGAGCGGCGCTCCGCGAGCTCGCGCGAGCACGCATCGGCACCGTTTTTGCGCGCAAGCAATAAAAAACTTTCCGGCCGCGGCTGATCGATCGGCCAATCGACGAGAGCATCGATGCCTTGTGGCGGGCCTTCGGTATCGCGCGCCGCATCGACTAAGAACACCGCCGGACTTTCGAGACCTTTGGCGGCGTGAATCGTCAGCAAACGAACCTGATCGCCGGCCGCTAGCGCGCCCGCGTCGAGTGATTCGGTGTCTTGCTCCGTCAACACATCGAGACGCGCCAAGAAACGCGCGAGGCTCGGGAAGCGGCCGCCGTCCGCTTCGAGCGCCAGGTCGAGTAAACGCGTGAGATTGGCGGCAACGCGCTGGCGCAGATGCGCCGGTGCGGCGCTCTGATATCGCTGCGGCACGTTTGCCTCGAAATAAATGCGATCGAGCAAATCGTGCACCGGCACGCGGTCGGCCACGTTGCGCCAGCCTTGCAAGAGCCGTGCGGCGCGCGCAAGCGCCGAATCGCCTCCGCCGTGACGCGCGATCATCCGGTCGTACCACGCCGCGGCCATTTCGTCATCGGCGAGCGCGAGCAGGTCGTCCTCGCTAGCCGAGAAAATCGGCGAGCGCAGCACCGCCGCGAGCGTCACGTCCTGAAGTGGCGAGACGAGTAGGCGCAGCAGATCCATGACGTCGCGTACCTCAAGGCACTTGATGAACGCCCCACGACCGGCTCCGACGTACGGAATCCCGGCGTGGCACAGCGCAGCCTCGTACGAAGCGGCATGCATGCGACGCCGTAACAGAATCATGATGTCGCCGTAGCCGAGCGGGCGGATACCATCCGCGCCGTGAATCGGTCGCCCGAGGAGCGATCGAATCTGTGTCGCGACCATATCGCCTTCGCGCCGATGGCGTTGATCTTCTTCGGACACGCGCGGTTGCTCGAGCGGGTTGCGAAAGTCGCGGGCGGCGGCGGACGGCAGATCGTGCGTGATGAGCGGCAGCAGCTCCGCGTGTCCCCAGAGTTCCTGGCGATATGTCTCGTGCGTGCGGAAATTCTGAAGTTGGTGATCATGCGAACCGGTTGCGGCGGCGGTCGGCGGCATGTCGAACAGCACGTTGACGAAGCGCACGATGGCCGGCGAGGAGCGCCACGACACGTGCTGGTCGTATGTCCTCGCGCCGGTATGTGTCGCGAGCCAGCCGCGCGCGATCGTGAAGAGCGCCGGATCGGCGCGCCGAAACCGATAGATCGACTGCTTTTCATCGCCCACCAAGAACACGCTGCGGCGGCGGTCGGTGGAGCCAGCCGCCATTTCCTCCAGTAGCGGAAGGAGTAGGCGCCATTGCGTCGGATTAGTGTCTTGGAATTCATCGACGAGCAGATGATCGATCCGTTGATCGAACTTGTACTGCACCCACTCCGCGTGTCGGCCTTGGTTAAGCAAGCGATACGCGAGCCACTCGAGATCGGCGAAATCGAGCACGCCTTCGGTGCGTTTCGCCCGTTGAAAATGTTCTAGGTAGCGCGCGCCGACCACGTACCAGTCGCACGTACGCCGCCAAGTCTCCAGGCGCTTGCAGCGTTCGTCGGCCTGCTGCAATCGATCGAGCAACGCTTCGCGGTCTCGCACAAGCGCCGCGCTCGCCGCCGGGCCGAGCGCGCGGGCGAGGGCGTTCGGGACGCGGAATACACGCGGTGTTCCTGCCTTCGTTAGCAATGCCTCCCGAATTAGCCGATAGAAGTCCGCAGCGGTTGTCGTATCGGTCGACGTCCGCAGGCAGACGCTCATCGCCTGCAGACCCGACGACGTGTCGCGACCGAGCGCGACGATCATCGATTGCACCAAAGCGCGCGTCACCGGATCATGTGCGAACGCATCGACGGGATTCTCGCGGGGGTCGATACGCAGCGTGTCTTGCAGGCGGCGCGCTGCATATGAGATCGGATCGGTTTCGTTCTCGGTGTAGGCCCACCAGTCGCTGCGGTGCGCGAGAAATTCATCGAGCGCCCGTCGCGTGCCGTCCAGCCCGCCGGTATGACGCAGCAACCGCTCCATGACGGCGCCCAGCGGTTCGTTGTCGGCGAGATCGCGATCGAGTAAGCGCAGCGCGGCTGCTTCGAGCTCGGCGGTTAGTTCCATCACTTCAAAGGCGGGCGGGACGCCCGCCTCGAACGCGAAGCGCGACAGCAGTTCCTGGCAAAACGCATGGAACGTCGTCGCGCGCAGATCGTACGGGGCGGTAAGCAGCTCTTCGTAGAGCCGGCGCGCCCGACGGATCGTCTCGGAATCGGCGGTCAAGCCGACTTCCTGCAGCATCGAGGCGAGTAGCGGGTCGGACGCTTCGCTCATCGACAGCAGCCGCTGATTCAAACGCAGTCGCATCTCCGCGGCGGCTTTGCGCGTGAACGTGATGGCGAGGATTGACGAGGGCGTTGCCCCTTCGAGGAGTACGCGGATAGCACGGCTCACCAACAGCCAGGTTTTACCGGTCCCGGCGGCGGCGTGCACCACGGCGTTCTGGCGCGGGTCGATCGCGGCCAGCGGATTCGGATCACGAAGGGCGTTCGCCACCGGCCTCGCTCCACATTTCCTTGCGACAAATGCCTTCGAAGCGGCAATAGCCGCACGTGCGATGATCTCCCCACGCGGGCAACGGTGCGCCGTCGTCGATGGCGCGCATCAGTTCGCGCAGCCGCGTTTCGAGAAGCCGCGTCAATCTCGCGATGTCGCCGTGCAGACGCACATTCGTTTTGATCCTGTCCGGCGCAAGCTGGGCGTACGCCGCTTCGGCAATCGCTTCGGCGTGAAGCAAGGCATAGAACACCAGCTGCGTCTGCTCGCCGGCCGTAACGGCTGCGAGATCCGGAACCAAGCCGGTCTTGTAGTCGAGGATCGACACTCCGTTCGCGCCGCGATCGATTCGATCCACGCGCCCTTTGAGCGTCAGCCGGCGAGTGCCGATCGTAAGTTCGCGCTCCAGAGTTGTTTCGGTCGTCTCGACGCGCCATTCGCGCGCGCGCGCGGCTTGCCAATCGACATACGTTTCCACGAACGCCGCCCAAAGATACCGCCAGCCGCGCGCGCTTAGACGTTTGTCGACATCGTAGTCGAACACACGGCGACCGAGTTCGTTCAACAGCTCGACGGCCTGCGCGCGATTGCCGGTGTTGATCTGCTCGTGGCGCCATGGCCCAGGCAGTCCGGCGACGCCGGTGTGGAATGCGTGCAAGATGCGGTGCACTGCACGCCCGTAGTCGGATTTTTCCATTTCTTCGCGCATGTCGTCGGGCAAGCGTAGACCGAGCCCGTCGACAACAAAGAACTGGTACGGACAGTCGAGTAAGCGTTGGTGCGCGCTGGCCGACAGGATGTCGGGCACTCGTGCGCGCGGCAAACGCGGGGCGGGCGCAGTAGTCGGAGACGGAAGCGGCGCGTCGTCGCGTAGATGCAGCGCGGTTTCCCTAGCCGCCAACAGACCGCGAAGCTCGTGATCCTCGGGCGCGACGCCGTAGGCCAGACGATGGAGCGCAACCAAGCGCTCGATCCACGGCGACGCCACCATCGCTTCGTCCCCGTCGGTTTGCCGCCACGTGAGCAGAACGCGCGGCGCCGCTTCGAGCAAGCAGCGGAAATCGTGCAACGATGCCGCTAAGCGGTCCGGTCGAGTCGGTAGGCCGAGTTGGCGGCGCACGCCGTCGTTGAAGAATGGCGAGCTCGCGAGCATTCCCGGCAGACTATTGCGCGTGCACCCGGCGATGACGACCGCCTCGAAACGCCGACAGCGAGTTTCCGCTAGCCCCAGCAGATCGATGCCCTCGTCCGACGATAACGAGCGGTACCGGCGACGCTCTAACTCGCGCTCGAGCCAACGACGGAATTCCGGCCACGTGAAGCGCGAGCTGCGCGTGCCGAGCGAACGTCGATTGGGCCGCAGCGCATCGAGCACTTGGTTGCCCGCCGTATCGGCGCTGAGAGCGCCGAGCAGTCCGGTCGGCTCCAGACTCGCTCGCAGCGCCGAGAGACAATCGAATGGATGGCGCGGTTGAGAACCGAAGAGGCGAGCGAGCGGCTCGGCCGCCGTTGCCACGCGATCGATCATGTCGAGCAACGCGGCCGTGCCGACGGCCAGTTTGTCGTCCGCTGTCCGTATCGCGCGGCGGTATCGATCGAGGCCGCTGCCGACGCTGTGCCGGCGCACGATCCGCGATTCGAAGTCGTGGATCGCCGCGGTCAACTCCCGGCGTTCGAGCCCAAGCGTCACGAATGGCGATTTGAGAAAGTCGAGGAACGGCGCCTGAGCGAAGTCTTGCTCGATGCATTCGATCCAGCGCATCACCGCGGTCGCGGCGCTGGTGGTGGACAGTGCCCAACCCGCGCTGTCGCGTAACTTCAAGTTCGCGCGCTCGAGCAGCGCACGCACACGCCGCGCTAGTTTACGATCCTGCGTGACGATGGCGATGTCGCGAATACCGGCGGCGTACCACCGCCGAACGGCGAGATCGACGGCGCGCGCCTCTTCCTCAAAATCGGCCGCCGCGTGCACGTGCAGACGTTGCCGGAGCGGGCTCGTGGGAGTCGTGGCGGCAAATGCGCGCGCGCGCGCGGCAAGGTCGGGCTCGATGGCGTAAACGGTGTCGATGAACTTTGTGTACGGATCGGCGACGGACGTGGACGCCGGCACGGGTAACTCGATTAGCGCAAGACTTCGTTTGATTGCTGCGTCGGTGGAGTTCTCCAATCCCGGTGAACCGCCGTGCATGATAAGCGTCGCCTCCTCGCGTAGCAGCATTGGTTTGAGCCAACGCGCCTGCGGCGGCGTCAGCTCGATCCCGCCCACCATATAGGTATGGCGCGGCTGATTGGCGCGGGCGCCCTGAAGTCGGACGAGCCCCATGAGGCGGTGCAGTGCGCGGTCGGCGACGCCATGAGACGCCAAGTGGTTGTTCCATCCTTCCCAAAGCGTGTGCACTAATTCGGCTTCTCCTCGTAGCGGCGGGAGCGCGGGATCGACTCGGTAGCCGGCGGCGAGGAGCGCCGTCAGATCGGCCGCGTCGGTGGAGGCGAGGGAGTGGTGCGCGTTCAACTCGTCGAACAGGGAAAGCAAGCTGTCGATCAACGGCCAAGTTCCAAACCGTTCGCACAACGCGGGGTAACTCTCCAACGCTTCGAGCAGTAGCAGCTCGCGCTCTGTGTCGTCGAGCAGCACGGCATCGCTCTGTGCTTGCTCCAGCCAACCATCGAGCGTGCCGCACCATGGCGCCAGCACGCCGTCGTATCCGCGCGCCTCGGCGGCTATCAGCAGCCGCGCGCGAAAGCGCGGGATGGCGCCGGGATGCGGGAACAGCGCGACGTGATGGCTTAAATCGGGCAGCTGGCGGCGATGCCGATCGAGCAGCAGCTGAGCGAGAGTATCTAGAGGATCGGATCCATAGGGGACAAGCGTGAGAGCACGCTCAGCGTTCAAGATACTTGAGCTTGTCGGGTTTGTTTTCCCACTCTGCCGCGTCGGGCGGAGCATCCTTCTTCTCGGTGAGAACCGGCCAGTTCTTAGCCAACTCCGCATTCAGCGGCGTGAAATGTCGCTGGTCGTCCGGAAGGTCGTCCTCCGCGTAGATCGCGTTCACCGGGCACTCGGGAACGCATAGCGTGCAGTCGATGCATTCGTCCGGATCGATCACGAGGAAGTTTGGTCCCTCGTGAAAACAATCGACCGGGCAAACCTCGACGCAATCGGTGTACTTGCATTTGATACAGTTGTCGGTGACCACGTAGGTCATCGGCGTGCTCCCAGGGAATCGCATTAAAGGGCACGTATAATACACGTCTTGCCGGGAATTTTGGATCGCGCTCGATTGCGATTTCGGGAATGAAGGAATAAATAAATACCTTTTGGCACTTTGGAAAGCATCTGGGTCGGCTCCCGCGAACGTGGAAATCGAGATGCTTCTTTTCCCCGTCCGTTCCCGGCGAAGGGTCGATGGCTACCGCAAGTCGAGCGCTCTCGGTGCGCGGTTGTCGAGGGCAGTAGCCGGACTTAGGGTCGACCGCTATCAACCAATGCCAGGCTGCTTGTTCGCGCATCGGTTTCGTGGGCACGTAACGAACGCGAATGATCTGGACCGGTTCAACGATCCGCCACTTGTGTCACGCACGGGATCGCCAACTTCCATTCGCGCGAGACACGATCGAGTTTACGCATCGTGAGGTTCCATCGGGCCGACGTCGGCCGGGTCAAGCCGACGCTCACGGAAAACGGTTGGTCGCCCAAACGGTAGATCGCGACCGTGTTGGTTGCGTGGCGCCGGAGCACCGTGCGCTCCACACCGGCCCTACGCGTTGCGAATTCGTACCGATCAGCTAAGCGCCATCCGTATGCTAGTCTTCCTGGTAGACCAAGGTGTTGGGTGGTAATAGCAGATCTTGCCAGAGCTATCACGTGTACAGTCCTGTTCTTTCCGTGCCTGCGCGACGCGTCTCCGGATGGGTAGCCGAGACCGATCCGAAGTACGCGCGTGCGTGGTTGGAGTCGCTGCCGTTGGCCAACAACGCCGAAGCGGCGCGCGAAATTTATCAAACGCTATACACGGTGAACCGCGTCGAGCTGAAGGTTCAAGTGCGGATCGAGCTGATGGCGCTGTACGAGCCCGTGGTCGCCACCGTCTGCAACGGACTCCAGTCGCATCTAGTACATGCGGTACCCCCGCTGGGACCGAAGAAGCGGCAGCTCGCGGAATTTGTCCGCCGCCTTCATATCGAGATGGCGTACGGTTACAAGTGCTGCTTACGCGATCTGAGTCACGCCCGAGTTTTGCTGCGACGCAAATCCCGTTCGGTCGTCTGCATCGAACGCGCGCTCCATCATCTGAGCGAGGTATTGCTGCGCTCGTACTTGGTCTACTTGCCCTATCCGAACGCCGTGTGGCGAGAAACACATGAGCTCTATCGGCTCGCCGAGTCGTTGGGTGTCGTCGGCGAGGAGCTTACCGTGGGCGACGGGCGAGACGGGCAACCCGTAAGCATCGATGAGCGCTACGTCCAAACTTTATTATTAGGTATCGCCAATCCCTATCAACTCGCACACAACGCCGTCCATCAGTTGCACGCCTTTGTCGGCCATTGGGCTAAGCAGGCGAGCATCACGACGAAGGCCGACCTCAAGGATGCCACCGGTTGCTTTTTGATCGACCTCACGGCCGATGCGCCACCCGTGCCGTTGACGAAGAAGGGTCAGAACATTTCCGATAGCGCGCGCATCTTGGACGCCCGGGCGCTCCTGAGGGCATTGCAGCGCTTGGTGGAGCGATTGGAGGCTGGGGTGCCGATCGAGAAGCTCGGCCTGGGCGTCGATTGTCTCGATAGCACATGCGTCGATCTGCTGCAGCGCATGACCCGCGCGCTTGGTGAGAGCGCGCGCCGGCGTTACGCGCGACGCCAACGTAGCAGCAATGTATTCGTTTGCGTCGGTCTAAACGCGGTTCACTTTTTCGCCAATGGACAGCGGCCGTTTACGGCATACGCCAATACCTTTCCGTGGCTCGACCGACCCGGCCGGCTGGTCGAAGCGCCGGATGTTGCCTTCGTGGAACTCGAGGATGAAAACAAGCGTCGGGTTGCGGCCGACACCGATCTCTCCCAAGGATCGACGACGACATCGGCCGAAAGCTATCGCGTCGATCGTTGGCAACTGCGGGATATTGGGCCGCAAGGCATGTCGCTTGCTCGGTACGGAGACGCGGCCACGCCGGTACGGGTTGGCGAGCTAATCGGCGTGCAGCAGCCGAGAGACCTCGGTCGCTGGCGCACCGCCGCCATCCGGTGGGTCAAGAGCCCGGAGACGAATAGCGTGGAGGTCGGCGTTGAATTTTTGGCCGCCACCGCCATAGCTGTCGCCGTGCGACTTCCCGGCGGAGCGAACGCGTTTCCGGGTTTGCGGTTGCCGGCGGCTGAGGTCGTGCAACGCCCGGCGACGTTGCTCCTCGCGCGCGGTGCGTGCCAAGTGGGAGACGAACTGGAGGTGATCGATGAGGAAGCCGGGGCGCGCCGGGTGCGCGTTCTGCGTCTGCTCGAGCGGACCGGCGCCTTCGAGCAAGTCGTATATGCCGACGTGGCGCGGGATTAGCATGCGCCGTTCGACGAAGGTCCGCTTAGGAGGGTTCTGACTGACGATGGCTCTTTCGCGGAGAATGCAGCGAACGCGTAACTGAGAACCAATATGAAATCCTCGGCATCCTCCGATGTCCTCTGTGGCGAGATACCCGATACGTGGTGCTTTATTCCAAAGAGGCTTTATTCCAATCGTTTGGCATGTGCGGACGTATGTGCGTGAGCATTTCATGGTAGATTTTCGGATTGCCGGCGAGTAAAAGGCCGCTGCGCAAGTGCTCCTGCCCACCCGCGGGATCGCCCACCAAACCGCCGGCTTCCTCGATCAGCAGGCACCCGGCCGCCATATCCCAGATGCGCAGGCCGAATTCCCAAAAGCCGTCAAATCGCCCGCATGCGACATGCGCTAGATCGAGCGCCGCGGAGCCGGCACGCCGCACGCCGCTCGATTCTCGCGCGATCTGCCGGAATACATTGATCCAGGTTTCGAGATAATCGCTCGATTTGAACGGAAACCCGGTCCCGAGCAGTGCGCGCCGAAAATCCTGCGTCTTACTGACGCGAATGCGCCGGTCGTTCAGATGTGCTCCTTGACCTCGCGTCGCCGTGTACAACTCATTACGATTGGGATCGAACACCACGGCATGCTCGATTCGGTCCTTGTGTTGCAGCGCAATCGATACTGCGTAGTGAGGATATCCATGCAGAAAATTTGTCGTGCCGTCGAGTGGATCGATGATCCAGCGATATTCACTTACGCCGGCATGATCGCCGGTCTCCTCGGCGAGGATGGCATGATCGGGGTAGGCGCGTCGGAGGATGTCGATGATTTCCGTCTCGGCCAATCGATCGACCTCGGTGACGAAGTCGTTACTGCCCTTCGCTTCGATCGTCAGCCGCTCGATACGATCGGCGTTGCGCAGTGCAACATTGCCTGCGCGGCGTGCGGCTTTGACCGCCGTGTTGAGCAGCGGATGCATCGTGGCGTCTCATTGTAAAAAAGCGCGAAGGCGCGGGATTGTATAAGTTGCGCGATCCGGTTAAAAGGCGATCGGGCACACTTCCGATGAGACTATGAAGGTCCTGCAAGCCGTCCGTACGGTGCTGGTTAGGCCGACACACCCGGGCAACATCGGCGGAGTTGCGCGCGCGCTAAAAAATATGGGACTGGAGCAGCTCTATTTGGTCGCTCCACCCGATCATCAAGCCGCGGAGGCGGTGGCACGAGCGGCGGACGCGGTCGATGTCTTGGCCGGTGCCGTCGTATGCGCGGATCTGGACAAAGCCTTGGGCGCGTGCCATTTCGTTGTCGGCACCACCGCGCGCCCGCGACGAATCGAATGGCCGGCGATCGAGCCGGCGGCTTGCGCGACTCGACTACTTGCCGAGGCGGATCGAGGGCCGGTGGCGATTCTCTTCGGCCAAGAGCGCACCGGTCTCACCAACGCCGAACTGGATCGTTGCAATGCGCTGGTGCATATTCCGACGAGCCCCGCATATCCCTCCCTCAATCTCGTTTGCGCCGTGCAGATATTGGCGTACGAAATTTATCGGGCGGCTCTCGGTGGCGCCACAGCGCCAAAAACCTCGGAGCCGCCGGCGACGCAGGAGGAATTACTACGCTTTTACCGTCATCTGGAGGAGGTTCTGGTGCGGATAGGGTTTATCGACCCGGAGAACCCTCGTCTGCTCATTCGTCGCCTGCGACGCCTGTTCAATCGCGCTCAACCCGATCGAAACGAGGCGAACATTTTGCGGGGAATCCTGACCAGCATGGACCAGATCCTGGAGGAGCGGCGCGAGCGGGAGAGGCGAGGCGAGCAAGACTGACATAGGTCGGTGTCGACAAGCATCGGTACGCGGCGATGGGCGATAATGGTGAATAGTTGACTGATTTGATCGGACATGTACAATTGGCCTCGTTAATTCGCACATCCGTCAATCCGTAACCGCAAGCAGAATAGATGAAACTGACCACAAAGGGTCGTTATGCCGTAACCGCCATGCTCGACCTGGCCATTCATTACGACCACGGCTCGGTCACCCTGGGAGATATCGCGGTGAGGCAGGGAATCTCGCTTTCGTATCTTGAGCAGCTATTCGCGAAACTGCGGCGCAGCGGTTTGGTCGATAGCGTGCGGGGTCCCGGCGGGGGCTACAGTTTGTCGCGTCCGCCGTCGGCGATTTCGGTCGCGCAAATTGTTTTGGCGATCAACGAAAACATAGACGCCACGCGCTGTGGTGGAGAACGTAACTGTCAAGGCGACGAGCCCTGTTTGACGCATCAGCTTTGGGAAGATTTGAGCGGTCGTATCTATGAATTTCTGCAGCGAATAACCCTCGCGGAGTTAGTCGCGAAACCACACGTAAAGGAAGTCGCGGCGCGCCAGAAGGAAGTCGCGGCGCGCCAGCATGCTCGTGTGCATGTGGCGATGCCCTCGAGAGGGGTGACCTGATGGCGATCACTCTCACGGATAGGGCGGCCGATCGCGTGCGGAATTTTTTGGCCGGGCGTAGCTTAGCGGCACTGCGGGTTAGCGTGAAGACTACCGGTTGTTCGGGCAATGCCTACGTGGTGGAGCCGGCAGAGGCGACGGGTCCTGAAGACGAGATATTCGAAAGCCAAGGAATCAGAATAATCGTGGAGAAGAAGAATTTGATTTTTCTGGATGGGACCGAAATCGACTACACCCGCGCCGGATTGAATGAGGGTTTTAGTTTCAGCAATCCCAACGAGAAAGCTCGCTGCGGATGCGGCGAGAGTTTTACCGTCTGAAGTAACGCCCGTGCAAAATCGACAAAAAAGGTTGAGCGATTTCTTTAATCAGGACTATATCAGTACTGATTCGGAGGGACGTCGCGCATGTTGCGAATGAGCAAGCTTACAGACTACGGGACCGTCGTGATGACGTATCTCGCCAAGGAGAACGACCGGCTGCACGCGGTCAGTGAGATCGCCGGACAAACTCGGGTGTCGGCACCGACGGTGAGTAAGGTTCTCAAGCGTCTGGTGCGCGAAGGGCTCGTCGTCTCGCATCGAGGAGCCAAGGGCGGATACAGCCTCGCGCGCCAGCCGGCGCGCATTAGCATGGTCGAGATCATCGATGCGCTCGAAGGTCCGTTGGGTTTGACCGAATGCGGTAGCACGCCGGGCCTTTGCGTGCAGGAATCGTTGTGTTCGATCCGCACCAACTGGCAACGCATCAACCGCGCGGTACGCCAGGCGCTCGCGAGCGTCTCGCTCGCCGAAATGGCGGAGCCCGAGCCGACGCGTTTTACCGCCATGCCGATGAAGATGACTCGTCGAGTGAGCGCTCTTTAAGTCGGATCCAACATCGAGATCAAGAAGGGAAACCGTGGTTACCTCGAACAAAGAAGTGGCAGAGCTGATCGGCCGGCAGTACCAGCACGGTTTTACCACGCTGCTGGAAGCCGATTCGTTGCCGCCGGGCCTCAATGAGGACATCATTCGCGCGCTTTCGGCCAAGAAACAGGAGCCGCCGTTCATGCTCGCGTGGCGCCTGCAAGCGTATCGCCATTGGCTGACGATGAAGGAACCGACGTGGGCGCATGTGCATTACCCGCCGGTCGATTTTCAGTCGATCGTCTACTATTCGGCTCCCAAGTCGCAGAAGGATGGGCCGAAGAGTCTGGACGAAGTGGATCCGAAACTGCTCGAGACGTACGAGAAGCTCGGCATTCCGCTCAAGGAGCGCGAGCTGCTTGCCGGCGTGGCAGTGGACGCGGTATTCGACAGCGTTTCGGTCGCCACCACCTTCAAGGACAAACTCGCCGAGCTCGGTATCATTTTTTGCTCGTTCTCCGAGGCGGTACACAAGTATCCCGAGCTCGTGCAAAAGTATCTCGGCTCCGTCGTGCCGCGTACGGACAATTACTACGCTTCGCTCAACTCCGCCGTATTCAGCGACGGTTCGTTCGTCTATGTCCCGAACGGCGTGCGCTGCCCAATGGAGTTGTCCACGTACTTCCGCATCAATGCGTCGAAGACGGGATAGTTCGAACGTACGCTGATCGTGGCCGATGAAGGCGCTTACGTCAGCTATCTCGAGGGCTGCACGGCGCCGATGCGCGACGAAAATCAATTGCACGCCGCCGTCGTGGAGCTGGTCGCGCTCAAGGGCGCGCAAATCAGGTATGCGACCGTGCAGAACTGGTATCCGGGCGACGAACAGGGCCGCGGCGGCATTTACAATTTCGTGACGAAGCGTGGCGTGTGTCGCGGCGCGAACGCGCGCATCTCCTGGACGCAGATCGAAACCGGCTCGGCGATCACGTGGAAATATCCGAGCGTCATTCTCGAGGGCGATAATTCGATCGGCGAGTTCTATTCCGTGGCGCTGACGAATAACTATCAGCAAGCGGACACCGGCACGAAGATGATCCACATCGGCAAGAACACTCGCAGCACCATCGTGTCGAAGGGCATCGCCGCCGGCCATGGGCAGAACGCCTACCGCGGGTTGGTGAAGGTATTGAAGGGCGCGCAAAACGCGCGCAACTACACGCAGTGCGATTCGTTGCTCATGGGTGACAAGTGCGGCGCGCACACATTCCCCTACATCGAAGTGAAAAATCCGACGGCGAAAGTCGAGCACGAAGCGACGACGTCGAAGATCAGCGAAGACCAGCTTTATTATCTGCGCAGCCGCGGCCTGTCGGCTGAAGACGCGGTGTCGATGGTAGTCAACGGATTTTGTAAAGAAGTGTTCAAGGAGTTGCCGATGGAATTCGCCGTCGAAGCTCAGAAACTTATCGGGGTAAGTCTGGAGGGTGCCGTCGGATGACTTCGGAAAGGGCACAATCGATGTTGTCGATCAAAAATCTGCACGTGAAGGTCGACGACAAACCTATCCTTAAAGGCATCAACCTCGAAGTGAAGGCGGGCGAAGTCCACGCCATCATGGGCCCGAACGGCTCCGGCAAGAGCACCCTGGCGCATGTGCTCGCCGGACGTGAAGGTTACGAGGTGACAGAGGGAACCGTTACCTACCAAGGGAAGGATTTGCTGGCGTTGAGCGCCGAACAACGTGCGCGCGAAGGAATCTTTCTCGGGTTTCAATATCCGGTGGAAATTCCCGGCGTCAGCAACATCTACTTGCTCAAAGCGGCGCTGAACGCGATTCGCAAACATCGTGGCGAAGAGGAGCTGGACGCTATCGATTTTCTGGCGCGCGTCCGCGAAAAGCTGAAGCTCGTCGAAATGAGCGAAGATTTGATGTACCGCTCCGTCAACGAGGGTTTCTCGGGCGGAGAGCGCAAGCGCAACGAGATATTGCAAATGGCTGTGCTCGAGCCGCGTCTTGCGTTGCTCGATGAAACGGATTCGGGACTTGATATCGATGCGCTCAAGACCGTCGCTAACGGCGTCAATGCGTTGCGCACCCCCGAACGCGCGGTCGTGATGGTGACGCACTATCAACGCTTGCTGAATTACGTCGTGCCGGACTTCGTGCATGTCTTGGTGCAGGGGCGTATCGCGAAGTCGGGCGACAAGGCGTTGGCGCACGACTTGGAGCGGCGCGGCTACGGGTGGGTCGAGTCGGCCGCGCGAGCGTAGCATCGTGAATACCGAAGCGGATCCCAAGCATCATTATCTGCAAGCGGCGCGCGCGCTACGCAGCCGGCTACCCGCGCGCCACGCGTGGATCGAGGCATTACGCGAACGCGCCAGCGCCCGCTTTGACGCGACTGGTTTTCCCACGGTGCGCGATGAGGCATGGAAGTACACGAATCTCGCGTCGCTCGTTCGTCAGCCGTTTCACGCGGTGCCGGACGCCTCGCCGCCGACACGCGAACAACTGGAACGTTTACTTCCGAACGCGTTCGACGCGTTTCGCCTGGTATTTCTGAATGGTCACTATCGTCCGGAGTTGTCGTTTCCTCCGCGAATCGACGGCCGCGATTTCGCCCTTCCGCTTGCGGCAGCGCTCGATAGTGACGCGGAGGCGCTCGAGCCGAACCTGGGACGAGTCGCATCGGTCGATCATCATCCGCTGGCGGCGTTGAACACGGCGTTTCTTGCCGACGGCGCTTATATCCATCTCCCCGACAATTTGACCCTCGACCGGCCGATCCATCTCATCTACTTCGCGACGGCGGAAGCATTGGCGCAACCGCGCACGTTGATCGTCGCGGGCCCGAATAGTCGCGCTACCGTCGTCGAACAATACGTCGGGATCGATGAAAGCCGTTACTTCACCAATGCCGTTACCGAAGTCGTGCTGGAACGCGGTGCGCGCCTCGAGCACTATCGGTTGCAGACAGAGAGCCGTTTGGGTTTCCACGTCAATGGGCTGCACGTGCGGCAACGCGAGAATAGCGAGTTCACTTCGCAAGCGATCGATCTCGGCGGGCTGTTGGTGCGCAACGACCTCTATGCGCTGTTGGATGCCCCTGGGGCGAGTTGTCGCTTGAACGGTTTGTACGTGGCCGATGGGCGACAACATGTCGACAACCACACCTACGTTTCACATGCCAAGCCTCGCTGCACGAGCCGGGAGTTTTACAAGGGCGTGCTCGATGGACGCGGGCGCGCCGTATTCAACGGCCGCGTCGTGGTCCAGCCGGACGCCCAACACACCGACGCCGAACAGATCAACCGCAATCTCCTGCTGTCCGAGGATGCCGAGATCGACACGAAACCGGAGCTGGAGATTTACGCCGACGACGTGAAGTGCAGTCATGGAGCGACGGTGGGACAACTCGACCTCGATCAGCTGTTTTATCTGCGCTCGCGCGGTGTCGACGACGCACAGGCGCGCGACCTGCTGACATTTGCCTTCGCGAATGACGTGCTGCGCCGGTTTCGTAGCGCACCGTTGCGCGCGATGCTGGAGCACGCCATTACGACGCGCTTGCTGCGTGGCCGGAACTTGCGGGAGCTTGAGCTGATATGACGCGAGCGATCGACGAAACGGCCTCGCGGGCGCAACCGGCGGCATCTCGAGTGTTCGACGTGCACCACGTGCGCGCGGATTTCCCAGCGCTGGCGCAGCGGGTCCACGGTAAACCGCTCGTGTACCTGGACAATTCGGCGACCACGCAAAAGCCGCAAGCGGTGATCGATGCGCTCACCCACTACTACGTCCATGAAAACGCCAACGTGCATCGCGCGGTGCATACGCTGAGTGAGCGCGCGACCGCCGCCTACGAAGGTGCGCGCGACAAGATCAGAACGTTCATAAACGCCGCTTCCGACAAAGAGATCGTGTTTGTTCGGGGCGCGACCGAGGCGATCAATCTCGTTGCGGCGAGTTGGGGACGCGCGAACGTTCGCACCGGGGACGAGATTCTCATCACCGGCATGGAGCATCACTCTAACATCGTGCCGTGGCAGCTTCTGTGCGAGCAGACCGGCGCGCGACTGCGCGTGGTACCGATCACTGACAGCGGCGAGCTCGCTTTCGAGGAGTTCGAGCGATTGCTCACGGCGCGCACGCGTCTCGTGAGTGTCGCGCATTGCTCCAACGCGCTGGGTACCATTAACCCGGTGGAGCGGATCGTCGCACGCGCGCATGCGGCGGGCGCCGTGGTGCTGCTCGACGGCGCGCAGGCGGTGGCGCACCTGTCAGTCGATGTGCGCGGTCTCGACTGCGATTTTTATGCGTTCTCCGCGCATAAGTTATACGGGCCGACCGGGATCGGTGTGCTGTACGGCAAGGAACGGCTGCTCGACGCCATGCCACCGTATCAAGGTGGCGGCGACATGATCAAGACGGTGAGCTTCGAGCGCACCACGTACAACGACTTACCGTATAAGTTCGAAGCGGGAACGCCGCATATTGCCGGCGCCGTCGGGTTCGGCGCCGCGATCGACTATGTGACGAGTATCGGCCTCGATGCGATCGCGGCGCACGAGCACGACCTGCTACTGCGCGCGACGCACGCGCTGAGCGGCGTGCCCAGCGTGCGCATTGTCGGTACCGCGCGCGAGAAGGCCGGTATCGTCTCGTTCACGTTGGACGGCGTACATCCGCACGATATCGGCACGGTGCTCGACCACGAAGGGGTCGCGATCCGCGCCGGCCATCATTGTGCAATGCCGGTGATGGTGCGTTTCGGTTTGGCGGCAACCGCGCGCGCGTCGTTCGGGCTCTATAACACGCGCGAAGACGTCGATGCGCTGGTGCAGGGCGTTCGACGTGTGCGGGAGATGTTTGCATGACCCAGAACTTGCGAGCGCTGTACGAGGAGGTCATTCTCGATCACAACCGCCGGCCGCGGAATTTCCGCCATTTGCCGCCCGGCAGTAATCGGCACGCCACTGGCCATAATCCGTTGTGCGGCGATCAGTTGACGCTCGATTTGTTTATCGAGGACGGCATCATCAAGGATGTCGGCTTCGAGGGTGCGGGGTGCGCGATCTCCACGGCCTCCGCGTCGCTGATGACCGAGAGCATCAAAGGCAAGACGGTGGAGGAGGCCGGGCGACTCTTTCAGGGCGTGCACGACTTGCTGACGAAGCAAGGCGCGCCGGGTAACGTCGGTAAGCTCGAAGTGCTGGCCGGCGTGCGCGAATATCCTGCGCGAGTGAAGTGTGCCTCGCTTCCTTGGCACACGTTGGAAGCGGCGCTGAAAAATGTGGCCGCCGCGGCGAGTACGGAATGAGCGAAACGATGGATAAGGTTGACGCAGCGAGCGCGAGTCCGGCCGAAACGTCCGACGCCGTGCGGGAACGGGTTGTCGCGGCGCTTAAGAACATATTCGACCCCGAGATACCCGTTAACATTTACGATCTCGGACTGATCTACGCCCTCGACATAGACCCAGAGGGCAGCGTGAAGCTACAGATGACATTGACTGCCCCCGGCTGCCCGGTCGCTCAGACGTTCCCGCAAACCGTTCAGGACGCCGTGGAAGCGGTCCCCGGTGTAAAGGGCGCCGCGGTAGAGTTGGTATGGGAGCCGCCTTGGTCGCGCGAGCGCATGACGCT
>JBGPCS010000003.1:0-22597 GCA_041481875.1 Sulfurifustaceae bacterium | reverse complement strand
GGGCTTTGTCCGCAGCACATCGGCTTGACGCTGCCCTATCGCATCATCGACTACGTCGGCGATAGCGTGCCGGTCAGTTTGCTCGCGGATCGGCCGATCAAGCGCTGGGATGCGGTGGTTAAGGGGGCGGAGGATTTTTTGATCGGTGGGATCGCCACTCTGCTGTTGCTGCCGCTTCTGGCTATCGTCGCTTTCGCGATCAAGCTCGACGATCCGGGCCCGATCATTTTCAAACAGCGACGACATACCCTGAACAACAACGAATTCGATATCTACAAATTCCGCACCATGCGTTGGAATCCCGCGGCGGCTGCCGAAAGCCTCCAGCAAACGTCGCGCCGGGACAGCCGCATCACGCGCGTGGGCCGCTTCCTTCGTTCGTCCAGCCTGGATGAGCTCCCGCAACTCTTTAACGTCCTTAAAGGCGAGATGTCGCTAGTCGGGCCGCGACCGCACGCGCTGAATATGCGCACCGAAGACCGGCTAGGTCCCGAGATAACCGAAACGTACGCACACCGCCATCGCGTAAAGCCCGGCATGACCGGATGGTCACAAGTGAACGGTGCACGTGGCGCCACCAAAACCACGGCACAGCTGCGTCGCCGCGTGGAGCTCGACCTGCACTACATCGAGAACTGGTCGCTGCTACTGGATTTGAAAATCCTAGCACTGACCCCGCGCGAGGTACTGAAGAGAACGAACGCTTTTTAGCGGTGGAACCGGCCCGACACGCGCGCCGTTCATTCGCAACCCATCACTGATTGTCATCGATTGGCCGTACCGGCGCCAATCTCAAGAATATGCGTACGCCAACGTACTGAGTACGGCGGCGTACCGACGCTCGATCCTTGGAAGCCTATCTTCTGTCTCCATGAACCTATCCACAATAGATCCATCGCATGAATCCATCTAACGACTACCAAATAAATTTGTTCGCTGAATCGTTGACTAGCCTCGCCGCGCAACCCGCCAAACTCAGCTTGAGTTACAACGTGGTTTCGATGACGAGCGGCCTGCTCTTGCTACTCGACCTCCTCTGCCTCCTCCTCGCCACCTCCTTGAGCACCTTCCTCTACGCTCATTGGCTGACACCGCGTAGCCTCGCTTCCGGCGCCGGGAACGATTTCGCGCAAGCGGCGTTGGTGGCGGCGGTGCTCGCGCCGTTCATTCTCTACGACAAGCGCTTCGGTGCGATCGCGAGCCGCGGAGAGATGTCAGCGCTGGTTCGCTCCTATCTGCTGCGCTTTGCGATATTTGCCGGCGTGGTCTTGGCGCTTGGCGCCATCAGCCAGGTGCTCGGTAACTTTCCGCGCGGCGGGTTGGTCATTTGGTTTGCCACGAGTCTGCTGCTGACCTCGTTCACGCGGGTGGCGATGGCCCACTATGTGCGCCGTCTGCAACGCCAAGGGGTGTTGACCGAGGTCATCGCCGTGGTCGGCGCCGGTCCGGTGGCGGATCGACTGGTGCAGGCGCTGCGTCAAACCCGCCCGCAGACGATCGAGCTGCTTGGGATCTTCGATGACAAAGTTATCGGCGCGACGCCGGGGGCGATTCAATCGAACGGCACCCTCGCGCAATTGCTCGAGCTCGGCAAGACTCGCAAGATCGATTGGATTCTCTTAACGCTGCCACCGACGGCGCAGCATCGGTTGCTCTCGATCATGCAGCGCCTGAAGGCGTTGGCGGTTCCGATTGGGCTTTGTCCGCAGCACATCGGCTTGACGCTGCCCTATCGCATCATCGACTACGTCGGCGATAGCGTGCCGGTCAGTTTGCTCGCGGATCGGCCGATCAAGCGCTGGGATGCGGTGGTGAAGGGGGCGGAGGATTTTCTACCGCGTTGGATGATCACCTTGGCGCTGTTGCCGCTGGTAGCGATTGACGCGGTCGCGGACAGACCCGTTAAGGTTGTTCCCATCATTGCGCGACAACGCGCTGCAAAATTGACTTTTCAATTTGACAACTACGATGCCGCCGGATTCAAGGACGTCGCCGCAAAGTTTGGTCAGGACCGTTACGGCTATGCGGTCACGCCGAACGCGGATCACATGATCCGCCTGTATGAAGACGCCTCGTTTCGCGCGCTCTACACCGCCGCCAGCTACATCCTTCTCGACAGCCGCTTCCTATCGCACGTGTTGCGCATCACCAAGGGAATTCAGCTGCCGGTATGCACCGGCAGCGATCTGACGGCAAAACTCTTCTCCGACGTGATCTTGCCGGACGATCCGCTGGTGTTAATCGGCGGCACTAACGAACAGGCGCGGCGACTCAGCGAACGCTACGGTCTGCGGCGCTTGGCGCACTTCAACCCGCCGATGGGATTCATCGGTTACCCGGGCGCGGTTGAACACTGTCTGCGCTTCATCGAAGCCCATAGCCCATTTCGTTTTTGCCTGTTGGCAGTGGGTGCCCCGCAGCAAGAAGCCCTCGCGCAGCAACTGAAAGCGCGCGGCCGCGCCCGCGGCCTGGCGTTGTGCGTCGGCGCATCGATCAACTTCCTCACCGGCGACGAGCGCCGCGCACCGTTGTGGATGCAGCGCTGTGGCATGGAGTGGTTCTTCCGCCTGATGCAACACCCGAAACATATGGCAAGACGCTACCTCGTGCGCGGTCCACGCATCTTTGGTTTGTTGTTTGGCGCCAAGATCGTGCTGCGAAAGGTATCGATGCCGATACTGCAACTGGTTCCAGCATCCATCCAACCCGCGCTGACTGCAACGCCCGTTTCTGAACCAGCGCATGACCTAGCGCACTTAGCGCATGCTGAGCGCGAGCATCGCGCCGTCAGCGCGTCCAGTTAGGTTGCCTCTTCGGGCAATGCGCTGAGGATCTCGGTGTCATTCTTGAGAGGCTGACAGGTTCGCGTGCAAGCTCGCACTAAATTCTTGCGTTGCCCTACGTGTGCCAGCGAACAGATATTCATTAAGGATTGCCGGATCATTCGTTGTTCCTCTCACTAAGCGAAGGACAGACCATGAAAACCAAACTCGCAACAACTTTTTTCGTTATCGGTACGTTGCTGGCTCCCGTTGCCGCCTATGCTGCCGACTCCGACTCGGACCGTACGCACCCCATCACCTACGTCAAGGACTCGGTCATAACAACAAAAATCAAGGCCATGCTGGCCGACGAAAGGATGAGCAGCCTGACGCGTATTCAAGTCGATACCGACAGCAACGGCGCGGTGGTTTTGAGCGGAAAAGTCAGGACCCAAAAGGAAGCCGACAAAGCTGTTTCAATTGCGCACGGGACCGAAGGCGTAACGTCGGTCAAAAGTAATCTTCATATCAAAAAGGATGATTAAGTCCCAGTTCAAGACAGATATCCCGCTAATCCAGATGCCCAACGCGTAGTCTCAAGCCTACGGGGGCCGACCTCGGTTCCGCCAGAATCGAGGCCTGGCCTTCCCCATGATGTAATCGGTCAAGCACCGTTAACATCGGGAGATTCGAATGAAACGTTTTCTGATCGCAGCGGCGCTAGCCGCTACCTTCGTCACCACAGCGGCTTTCGCTGCCGACGTCGGTGTCTCGCTCAGCATAGGCGAACCCGGCTTCTACGGCCGGCTCGACATCGGTGGCTATCCACAGCCGCAGTTGGTTTATCGTCAGCCGATAGCAGTCGAGCGGGTGCCGACCAACCGGGAGCCGATCTATCTACATGTACGTCCGGGCCACGCCTCACATTGGAAGAACCACTGCCGCGAATACAGTGCCTGCGGTGAGCGGGTCTACTTTGTGCACAACAACTGGTACCACCGCGAGTACGTTCCGCGTTACCAGCAACAACATCGCGACGGGCATCGGGATGAACAGCGTGGGGACCAGCGGAACGATCACCACGGTGACGATCGCGACCATGGTCGTAATCACTAAGGAAGCTCTGAATAAGTCCCCAAAGCTATTTCTCGCCGCAAAGGCGCAGAGGACGCAAAGGGTTTTCTCGATAAATCTCATGTTTTTCTTCGCGTCCTTTGCGCCCTTTGCGGTGAATGTTCACTTAATCAGAGGTTCCTTAAGTCGTAATCGCTAAGGCACTGGCAGCTAGCCGGTTTACGCTGATGGGTTCCGCGATATCGCACGGAAATCATCACGCCGGCTAGCGCGCCACGGTGCCGGCGCAGTACCAGGGTGTCCGTCTATTGAAGTGTCCGAAGACGCGCAAGCTCCTCGCGCAACCACTGATTACTCGTCACTCTGGCACCGCCGTTGCATCTCACCTCATACGGTTGGCCGCTAGAGTTGCTTTCCGTGGCAGCCTTTTCGATAAAGTCTTCGGTCGTATTGATGCGATTTACCGCCATCAGGTATTTGTACTTCTCGCGTAAGTGCGTCTGCGCCGTTTTCGAGTCGTACCAGGTGCCGTTGCGATTAAATCCACATCCGGATCCCTCGATATAGCCAAGCAGAAAATTGATTTCTATTTGCACCTGGGGTGGGGGCTCCGCGCGCGCGGCTGCCACGAACCAGAGCCCCAGCATCAGCACCGCACTCGTTGTCAAAGGCATGCTCATAGTTCCCGGTCCAGCGGCAGCAGCGATAAAAAGTTGACCCCGATCCTTTGCCAGCCACTCCGCGCCGGTTCGGTGTCGTACTCGACGGCTTTGCCGTTTTCCTGAGTGACCCAAACCAAAGTGGGCTTTGGCGGCTGCCCGGTGTCGTTCAGCCCGGTACCGTTCAGCCCGGTGTCGCTCGCACGCAAGGCCAGCCGGTAGGAATTGACCGGCTGCACCATGGCATCGAAGCGCGCGGCGATCTGTTCAGCAAGCACGGGGCTGTCAATGATCAAACCGATCTCGGTGTTGAGATGCATCGATCGTTGATCGAAATTCATGGACCCGATGAACACCTTCCGACGGTCAAATACAAACAGTTTCGCGTGCAGGGAATAATTCCCGTAGCGCGAGATCGCCGCCGTTTGACCGCTGCCTCTCGCATTGCCCAGAAGCGAACGAATCTCATAGAGCTCCACGCCGCCCTCGAGCAGGGGCACCCGATACTGCATGTAGCCGGACTGCGCCAACAACACCGTCGAGGATTCGAGTGAACCGGTCAGGATGCGGACGCGTACGTCGCGTTCGCGCAAGTCTTTGAACAGCTGCATTCCCTCGTGCCCCGGTATCAGGTAGGGCGTGACCATCAGCAACTCGGATTGCACCGCGATACTGGTACTAGCCACAGCCCGGTGCATCAGCCTGCCCACCATCGCGCCATTTTCAACGTTCTTCTTGTCGGGGCTATCGCAGATCAACTGCGCGTGCGCCCAAATCAGCGGCAAGCGGCCGGAGACGATTCCGGCAAGCGGCTCGCCGGCCGCAACCCGCTTCACATAGTCAAGACCGTTCGCATTCAACTGCGCGCTCGGTTCCTTCAATACCTCGCGATGCTCCTTCAAGGCGGTATGCGACGACTTCTTACCCGAAAGCGCCTCGGCCGGAATCGACAGAGTGCTGCTCCAATACTCATCGAAGGTCGCCGAGAGTTGTTGGGCGATAGGACCGGCGGCAAATACGTCGTCGTCGGCGAATTGCGATTCCGGATTAATTTGGAAATATTGATCGCCGACATTTCGCCCGCCGATGAGCGCTATCGTATTGTCCGCGACGAGCAATTTATTGTGCATTCGATAGTCGAGCCGGGAGGCGTTGAACATGATTTCGATGGCTCGAAACAGCAACGAATGGCCGCGATACGCGAACGGGTTGAAGATTCGAATCTCGACCCGAGGATGCGCTTCCAGCACGATGATCTGTTCGTCGCCGGCCACGGTTTCCCCATCGTCGATCAGCACACGCACACGCACGCCGCGATCGGCCGCATGCAGCACCGCCTCGGTAAGCAGTAGGCCAGTTTCATCGCCGCGAAAAATAAAATATTGAAGGTCGAGTGTGCGTACTGCGGCATTGATCATCTGCATCCGGATAAGGAACCCGTCGGCACCTACCGGAATGATGCGAAATCCGGAGTGGCCGTTATGTTCGCGCGCCGTCTTTGCAAACTGTCGGCCGAGCCGCGTCTCCTCCGGATGAGCTATCGCCGAGGAGGCAGTTCTTGGAAAATCTGAACCCGGCGGAAGCGATGCGCATCCACTGAGGAGTGCAACGATCGGTATCGCAAGCGCGCCCAAGGACGCCATCGGATGCCGGCGGGATTCGCCATCCCGGCCACTGTCGGTACAGGGAATCGCCGTACCACCCGGCTCGTGGCGGGTCGTTTGACTGGTTCGCGGATGCGTATGAGCCATTTTCTTCATTCATCGCCTCTCGGTTGCGCAACGCGTGCTTCTGAAGCGGCGCGTCTCGCACATGCAGAGCGTGAGAATCGCGTCGTCAGCGCATCCAATTGGGCTGCAGGCGCCCCTGGTCGTCGAAGCGGTATTGGCCATCGAGCCAACCTTTGCCGAACAAAATCAAAACTTGGTCGTAATAGTTAGTAGGCTCACCCCGTTTTGCGCGCAGCGCTGCCGCGTGTACGCGGTTGCGCTGCTTTTCCAGAGTCGGTTTGTCGTCCAGCGCGCTCAGGAACGGCAGCACCGCGCCCGAATATCCGATGGGTGAGTAGTCGAATTTGGTCGCCGTGCCGGTAAGCGGATTGACCTTCTCAGGTGGCGCGCCGAATTTGCGGATCAGCACGGCATACGTCGAGAGCATCTTGATCGTTTCCGCGCTGCTCCGCCCCGACATTCCCGCCCAGAGATAAACGCGAATCGCGTCGTAGCTCCCGGACGGTTCACGTTCGGTGTCCGGGATGACCCTGCCGTCGGAATCGATCACGAACAAATCAGGAGCGACACCGGCGCCGAATACTTTCGGCGCCATGCGCATATAGCCGTCCCATACCGACTGCCACGGTCCTTGCGGGTCGGTCGCCGCCAGATAGCGAAACATGAAATCAGGCAAATAACTTGGGTCGATGCGGAAGCGCCCTTTATCGAGCGTGAAACCAACTGCTCCCGGCAACAGCACCGGACCGGCGCTGCCGGCTTGAACAATCTCATGGCGGCGAATCTGGATAAGCAACTTGCGGGCGGTATCAGCGTAGCTCGGCGCGTTCCACAAACGCGCGGCCTCGAGCAAGGTATAAGCGATCCATAGATCGGCATCCGAGGCTGAGTTACCGTCCTTCACGCCCCAACTGCCGTCAGCACGCAAGCCCCACAGCCACGCCGGGAGTTTATCGCCGAGCTGCCCGTGCGCGAGATTGTCGGAGGTCCATTTGAGTAGCGTGTCGAACTGCGCCCGCTGATTGGCAACCAGCGCAAAGAACATTCCGTAAGACTGTCCCTCAGAGGTGCTCTTGCGTTCGAAGGTAAGATCGATCACGCGGCCGTCGGCCTGCACAAAACGGCCGACAAAGTCGTTCCACTCCGGCCAGTCGGACGGCGAGCCGGCGAACGCACCAGCGCTAGACGTGGCCCACCACAGAGTTACGCGAAACACAATTGTCTTGAGACGCATCGCTCTCTCTCCAGCCATCTACCGGGTCCCGCCGTTGATGCAGCACCGAGGGCGGTGCGTATTTCCTGCGGCAACTTCTGCGACCTTCGCGGCTTCGGTCGGATGCCCGCCGTCGTACAAGCCCGCGGTCGTCAATGCCGCATTGACGTCGACAAAACGTACGGGTTGGCACCGCCGCGGTGCGGGCATTCACTTTCTTGCGAATCACGGCACCGGGTTACTGCGTCAGAACCGCACGATCGATATTGTTGGGCTGAATGATTGCCGACGTTTGCGGCGAAATGGAGGCCACAAAGATCCAGACGTCGATTACGTCCACCCCAACGAGAAACGCGCACGGCGGGCCGGCGCACCCGGTATTTCGTCGCCCGGCTGCGGTCGACTTCAAGTGATCGCCTGAAAATTAAACGTTATACGCGCCTTGGTCTGTGCGGTCTCGTACACAACAATGCGGAAGATGGCCTCTCGAACAGAAGCGGATACGGCTTGGTGGAACACTAGCTCGCCGGAATGGCTGGTTACCTTAGCTGGCACTGGCCACGGCGCATGAATACCCGCTGGTTGAGTTACGCTGGCGGTGCGGATGTGGAAGCGAGCACGGCACGTATCCCATCTAGAAATATTTGCGCGACCTTGGCGTGCGCCGTTTCAGTCGGATGAATACCGTCGTACAAATCCGCGGTCGTCAATACCGAGTTGACGTCAACAAACCGCACGTGTTGGCCCGCCGCGACCCGGGCGTTCACGTTGCTGCGAATAGCAGCGTTGAACTGCTGCGTGAGCACCGCGCGATCGACCGTCGTCGCGGTGGTGGTGCCGTCGGCTTTCCCGTGAATTAGCACCGAGCTTTGAGGTGGAATGGACGCCACAAGAAACCAAGCATCGGGACGTGCGGTGCGGAGTTGATCGATCAACGCATTGTGACGCACGGCGATTTCATTCCCGTCTTCGTTTGTCCACCAAGCGGTGTCGTTGGTGCCGATCATGAGCAGAATGACATTGGGTTGCGTCGATGCCATCCAAGCGTTGACGCTGCCCGCGATATCGCCAATGGTGAACCCGGGGTGCCCCTCGTGGTCTTTATCGGCAACGCGCGTGTTCGGGTCAGACTGCGTGCCGACGTTATCGACGCCGCAGCTATTTTGCTGCAAACCCGTATAAAGGTTGTTACGGTATCCGCCGTTCACTCCGAGTGTGATCGAATCGCCCAACGGCATGATGCCCGCGCAGCTTTGAAGCTGTACGCCCGGTGCAGAGTTTGGCGCCGGCACGGGGGTGGACGCTCCCCAAAGCTTCTGCAACAGCGCCATTTTGTCCGGACGCACGTTGAGGGAATCATCGAGAATGCCGCCCGTGTCTCCACTGTTGGGGGTGTAGGCCCAGTAAAAACTGTGGCGCACGTCTTTGCTGAGCAAATAGTCCACAAAGGCGTTTTGCCAGATTACGTCCTGATGCCCGCCCGTGCCCTGCCCGTACTTACCACCCCACTCTCCGACGACCACGGTATGCGTCTGAAAGAACTGGCCGAATAAGATGTCCCAGTTCGCCGCTAGATTAGCCGGGAAGTCGGAAGCGCTGAACGAAGACTTCATAAACACATCGGGCCCATAGGTGTGCGGTGTCAGTACCAGCTTGTCGTTCGGAATGTTGAGCGGTTGATAGGCCTCCGGCTGAAAGTCTTCGCCCCAGTTCATGGGAACGCTCGAGCTCTCGACGCCATCGAAGTTACCGTTGATACCCTGGACGAAGATCAACAAATTTGGGTTGGCTGCTAAGATCGCGGCCGAGGCGAGTTCCGCCGCCGCCTTCCAGAAATAGATCGGGTTACTCGTGTTCGCGTCACCGGTACTCCAGCGCACGATGCCATTCGGCTCGTTGTAGATGTCGATGCCGAAGAAATGGGTCAGGCTGGTGTAGCGTCGGGCGACAAACGCGAGATCGCGCGTCCAATGTTCCTTGGTGTAGGCCTGCTTGTTATAGATAAGATTGAAATCGGCCGGGTCTGACAGGAACCACGTCGGGTACTGCCGCTGCATCGACACGCTGTGAAAATCGAGCAGGATATACATGCCCTGGCGATCGGCCTCGGCCATCCACAGGTCGAGAGCTTGCAGCGGGGTCTTGCCGATCAGTTCCGGATTGAGATTAGGATCGACGTAGCTCAACACGTCGACCGGAGTCGTGTTGTAGAGCGTGTCGGGCACAAACGGCACGCGGATGGCGTTGAACCCCAGGCTCTTTACCTGTGCGATTTGCTCTTTCCAGCCCATCGCCCACAGAAATTGAGGCTGCAGAATCGTGGCGTTGAAACCGAAATGGTTGATACCGCGGATCCGGATTTCCTGTCCGCGCGCGTCGTATATTTTTCCCGACCGCGCGGAATACCCAGTGGCCGTCGTCGCCGGCGAACTGCCTGCGTTACCGCCATTGTTACTCCCGCTTGTACTTGCACCGCCGCTGACGCCGCCGCTACAGGCGGCGAGCACGCTCAGCAAAACGCCTCCCACGAATGCCGGCAACCAGCGAGGGGTAACAGAGACTGGCCTGGACGACGACCTCCTTGCCGCTAGGAGAGGTATCGCGCACGCCCGAAGCGCTCGCCGAACAAGAGCTTCGAGTGCGGTTATCATGGGCATTCCCCTAACCTCCTGCCGTTTCGATTGGCGCCGAATGCCCGTTGCGACCCTGACCTGCACTTCGGTGTCGCCGACGAGTCTCACCGCGCGAGTCTTCGCTAACCGCTCCATTGTCTGTGCGGTGGCCCACGTACACCTTCCCTACATACACTAAGTTTGTTGTCTATGCGCTAGCGCACGCTCGAAGGAGTCTTACAACAGACGGGCGGGGTTTAGGCGAACCACTTCGTAGGGTCATTCTTCCGAGTTCGCCGGTTCGCGACGCTGGAAGTTCATGGCACACAAGAAAAAGGCCCGGCACTGGGCGCGGGCCTTTCATCGTCTGATATATCGTTGTGGCTCGCCGCCCCTGAGAGGGCGACCACCACCATCAACCCGAGCCGCTAGAGGGGTGACCTATTCGCGACACACAGCGCGATCAACGCGCGCCGCGATGTTGGCTTGGTGGGAGAAAGTAGCGAATTTATTCGGTGGATGTTGTCTGGCTTGGGTGTTGCGGGCTTAACCCAATCCGGTACGCACCCGTGACGGGTCCGTACAACTTAACGAAGGCTGGATCGGTCTCAGCTCAGAACTACATGGACTCCCCTGTCGCTAAGCAACCATGATCGCTGAATTCGGGACGTAAGACGGCATCTCCGCATTCTGCCCGTTGGTGAGCGTCGTCAGTTAGGCTTGCTGCTCTAGCCGTACCGTTGTCGTCGTAATACCCGGTCAACACGCGACGCTGTCGGCGTGGTCAGCGCGTATCCGGCGGGGCGCCCGGGTTTCGCCGCGGTTAGAACTTGAACTCGAGACCGGCCGTGACGGTCTTGAGATGGATATCCGACACGTCGTACCGTTCCACCTCCAGGCGTAACGCAAGATGGTTGTTGAAGCCGAACTTGACACCCGCACCCCGGAACGAATCGCTGCCGCTACTCGCTCCCAGGGTTCCGCCCAAGGACGAATCCGAATGCCACCAGAACCGTCCGGCTTTAGCGAAGATCGATGAAGTCCCCAATGGTATCGATATCACCGCCGCTAGGCCCCTACCGTCGGCTTCGAATCTATCGCCACCGTTGTTGGTGCGGTTGAAATCGGTCCACGAACCTTCGAGACCGAACCAATCGTTGAACTGACCGCCAACGACCGCTTTCAGTACGTGATCGTTGTCGTGCAGGTTGCTTTCTTTGATGCTGTAGGCGCCCCACGAAGCGCCGAGATAGAGCCCCGGGGTTTGTGCCTGCGCAGCGGCGCAAGGAACGAGTAACAACATGAACGACAAACCGAGGAGAGAACGACGTCTGTTAATTCGCATGTCTGGAGCTCCTGTTCAATTGATCGTTCGGTGAAAATTCAAGGTATCATCAACGGCGCCGCTTCTCCGTTTCCCA
Source organism: Sulfurifustaceae bacterium (assembly GCA_041481875.1). Lineage (GTDB taxonomy): Bacteria > Pseudomonadota > Gammaproteobacteria > Acidiferrobacterales > Sulfurifustaceae > JACQFZ01. The sequence continues at coordinate 11,126 of JBGPCS010000003.1, read as the reverse complement.
GCGCACACACTTTTGCCATGAATGTCGACACGGGTCGAGAGATGCGTGGCCATCTGCTCCAGGCCATCGCCGTTGAACACCGTGAAGTGATCGCCGTCGATGACGGCAACCTCGACGCCTCCCGAAGCGAACGCGCCCCAACCCATCTCGGAATCCAGAAACAAACCCTTGGGCTCCCGGGTGCTGCGTAACAGGGTTATTTTTCCGGTGTACAGCTTGGGTTCGTAGCGTTGTGCGGTTTCCTCGAGATAGCCGAGCAGCCACTGATCGTAATTTTCAGCGCTCAACTCTCTCGTTTCGAACGCTACGCGTGCGCGTTCATCGCCCCGCGAATGGCCAACCCAACGTAGCAGTTTCTTAGATAAGGTTCGCTGTGCCAGAAACGTAGCCAGATTCTGCTCGCGCGACATCACTCTGCGCCAATCCGCACCGATCAACTGCCAGCGATAGGAATAGTCGGCGAGGATTGCGCGCAGTGGAGAAAGTCGTCCGTTGTGGCCCGGCGCCCAGGCATCAATCATGGCGAGCAGCGACACCTCATGCCCCGCCGCAACGAGTTGTCGCGCCACCTCGAAAGCCAACACCCCGCCGACGCACCAACCGATCAGCTGGTACGGTCCAGTATTTTGAAACTTACGGACAAGCCCGGTGTACTCGGCGGCGATGTCTTCAACCGTTCGCGGCAAAGTTTGGCGCGCTATGGAAGGATCGAATACCTGAAACGCCGTGAGAGGTTGATCTGGTCCTAGGCGCTTCGAAAGATTGTAGTAATAAACGCCGGTGTTGTGGATCGCGATCAACGGCGGCTTCGAGCCATTGGGCCGCAGCTGAACCACTTGCCGAAAATCGTACTCGTGCTGACCGCCGTGCATCAACAGCTTCGCCTGCGCTTCAATGGTCGGGGCGTTGAACAGCGTCAACAGGCTCAACCGTTGACCGAACTCCGCCTCGATGCGAGTCGTAAGCCGCGCCGCGAGCAAGGAATGGCCGCCAAGCTCGAAGAAATCGGCCGTCTTGTCGATGGCCCCAAGCCCCAGCACCGAACTCCAGATATTTGCCAAGCGGCGCTCGGTCTCGTTGAGCGGCGGCGCTGGTCCCTTGCTTTGCCAGCGTGCCGACGTCGGTAGCGGCAGGGAACGGCGATCGATCTTGCCGTTTGGCGTGCGTGGCAGCGCGTCGAGTACGACGATCGATGAAGGACGCATGTAGCCCGGCAACGATTGCGCGAGACTGGTGCGCAATGCGCCGATCAAAACTTCGGGCGGTTCCGCTTGAGCTCGCTGCGAAACCGCGTAGGCCCAGATCGCACCCTCTCCCGACGGGTCTTTTCCGAGCACGGCGACGGCCTCGACAATATCCGGATGGCGCAACAACACCGCTTCGATTTCTCCCAGTTCGATGCGAAAACCCCGCAGCTTGATCTGGTGATCGGCGCGCCCGAGATATTCCATGCGCCCGTGTTTTTGCATTTGAACGATATCGCCGGTGCGGTACAACTTCGCGCCCGGGTGATCGCGGAATTTATCAGAAACAAATTTTCCCGCGGTTACCTCCGGCAAGTCGAAATAGCCGAGCGCAACGCCATCACCGCCGATGAAAAGCTCCCCGGGCACGCCGTGTGGCACCAACTCTTGATCGTCGTCGAGGACATAGAACTGCGTGTTGGCAATCGGCGGACCGATCGGAACCGCGCCATCGCCGGACTCAACCCGAAGCGCCGAGGACCAGACGGTCGTCTCGGTGGGTCCGTACATATTCCAAAGCTCGCCGCCGCATTCCAGCAACCTTTCGGCGAGCTTGCGCGGCATCGCTTCGCCGCCGCACAACATCTTTAGCACAGGATCGCCATGCCATCCCGCTTCGAGCAAAAGCTGCCATGTCACCGGTGTAGCCTGCATGAACGTCGCGGCGTGCCGCCGCAAAAGCTCGAGCAACGCGCCACCATCCGCCATCTCCTGATCCTTAGCCAAAATCACCTTAGCGCCGACGATCAGCGGAAGAAACAACTCCAACGCCGCAATATCGAATGAGATAGTGGTCACGGCAACCACGATATCTTCATGCGTGAGTCCAGGCTGACACCGCATCGCGCAAAGAAGATTGACCAGCGCGCGGTGATGAATCGCGACTCCTTTGGGCCGTCCGGTCGATCCCGAGGTGTAGATGACATAGGCTGGATCGTTGGGCGATGCGATCGGCCGCAGAGATTCCGCGCTCTGTTTTGCGATCAACGAAGATTGCGAATCGACCAGAATTGCCGACATCGCCGCGTGCGCCAAGCGCTCGCGCAGCGAAGCTCGCGTAATAATCGCCGCCGGTCGTGAGTTTCCCAATGCATACTGGAGGCGCTCCGCAGGGTACGCCGGATCGAGCGGGACATAGGCGCTGCCGGATTTAAGTACCGCCAAGAGCGCCACCAATAGCTCCGGCGAGCGATCGAGCAATACCGCGACCCGGCTGATCGGCTCCACTCCGCGTGTTTGCAGCTCACGCGCCAACTGGTTCGACGCGGCGTCGAGTTCGCGATAGCTCATGCTGCGCTCGCCGCAGACCACGGCGACCGCTTCCGGTCTGCGGCTGACCTCCGCTTCGAAGAGTTGCGGCAGCGTCAAATGTTTCGGATAGGTTACGGTGCTGCGATTGTGTTCGACGACCCGCTCGTCGCGTTCGACCTCATCGAGGATGATTGGGCTCGAACCAGGCTTTGGAGGGAACAACATTTGAATAGTCCGTTTTCCGTTCGCCAGGACTAACGAAAAATGGTGAGCAGGGAAATCCGCTCCACCTATTTTCAGATTACTGAACAAGCGCGGACGGTATGCTTACAGGAATCCCGAGTCTGTACGCGGACGTACATAACCATTGCACTCGTTTGCGCGAACGCCGCGCAGTTGCGGCCGGCATTGCGGCGAAGAGCTGATCAGGGCTCTGTGCGAGGAGTTTAGATTCGGCGCCGAACCTTTCTGTACGACACCGTACAGACGGTGATGCCTATGGCCCTATAAAACCTATCTCGCATCAAATTTTGAACTGGTCAACCTGTCGATAGTGAAATTTCGTGGACGGTGCCGATAAAAGCGGCCGATGCATTTGCATCTGTCGTTGCAAATGGGTTTTTTCCCGCGTCCTTGCCGTCACATAGGATTGGGTCCTTGCTTATGACCGATTTCCCGCTGGTATCCAGAGAAACACCGGTGTCGATGGTCACACCGGTCATTCCGCTGAACTTTGTTTATCCCGGCCTTTCGCTGGCGCAGATTCTCTCGATCATCTGGGCCTATCGGAAGCCGAGCAGCTTCATTGTGCTCGTGGTCCTGTCTCTCACGGCGCTGGTCATGACGGTATGGCCGCGAACGTATACGGCCATGGTGACGCTAATGGTGAACTACGAGGTCAACGATCCGTTAAACGGCAAACAACTTCCGGTCGGTCAAGTGAGCAGTTATATCGCGACTCAAGTCGAGCTGATGCAAACGCCGGAGGTGTTGTTGGCGGTTGTCGACCGTCTCAAGCTGACACAAAACAGCAATTATGCCCGCGGCTATAGCGGTGACGCCGGCACGCTGCGTGAATGGGTGGCAAAAAAACTGAGCAAGGATCTAGCGATCTACCAGGGCCAATTGGGCAGCCAATTGGTGTATGCGACCTATTCGGCGAACAATCCGACGGAAGCGGCGCAGGTGGCGAATACGGTGGCGGAGGTTTACCAGGAGCAGGACTACACGCGCTCGACCGGTCCGCCCGGTGAACGCGCCAAGCGCTACGCGCAGCAATTGAATGAGCTCAAGAACAAGGTCGATCGGGCGCAGAAGGAAGTCACGGCATTTCATCAACGAAACGGCTTGATCGATGAAGGAAACAAAACCAACGTCGATGTGATTTTGCTGGCGACCCTCGAGGGGCGCTTGCTGGAAGCGCAGAACGCTCGCCGCGTCGCCGAGGCACGGGCATCGGGGGATCAATCGGTCAACGATCAGGTCCTGTCTTCGAGCCTGGTTCAATCGCTGAAAACCCAATTGGCCACGCTGGAAGCGCGCTTGGCACAGCTCAACACCGTCTACACTGCGCGGCATCCCGAAATCCTGGAGCTGCAATCGCAAATGGCAGCCACCCGGCACTCGCTCGCGTCGGCCCTGCAAAGCTACTCCGCCAACGCATCAGCCGGACTCAGCGTGGCGCAACGCCTCGAACAGAGTCTGCAGCACGCGGCGGCGGAACAGCGCGCGAAGGTGCTGGCCAAGGGTCAGCTTCACGACGACGCCGCGAAATATCTTCTGGAACTCGAGTCGGCACAAGCCGTGTACAAGCGCGCGCTCGAAGGTTACGACCAAATCATGTTCGCCTCCGGCGGCTACTACACCAACATCAGCTTCGTGAGCCGCGCCACACCGCCGGTAAAAGCCAGCAAGCCCAAGGTATTGACCGGCTTGATCCTGGGCGGTATCGCCGCCGCTATTCTGGGGCTCGGCATCCCGCTGGGTTACGAGCTATTTAATCGCCGGGTGCGCTGCCGCGACGATCTCGAGCGTCATCACGGTATACCGGTGCTGGTGGAATTCAGCAGGTTGCCTATGAGGATTGCGGGATGAGTATAAACACAGCGAGTCAAAACTCCCGCGATTCGAGACACGCTTCGCATGAAGGTACCGATCAGCCGTCGAGGTCCAGGCGCGAAATCATATCGATCGAGAGCATGGCGGAGCCCGATGACCGGTTGGTCATGGCGCATGACCCTTGCGATCCGCGCTGCGAGAAAATCCGCGCGCTGCGAACCGAGCTGCTGTTGCGGCGCGAGTCGACTGAACGCGCCGACATCGTGGCGTTGTTGAGCCCGTGCCCCGGTGAGGGACGCTCGCTGCTGGCAGCGGAGCTCGCTATTGCCTTTGCACAAACAGGTTGTCCGACGTTGCTGGTCGATGCGGACTTGCGCCGCCCACAACAACATTTACTTTTCGGCACCGACAACCGGCAAGGCCTGTCGCAGGCGATTGAGCACGGCGCAAAACCACAGCTTCACACCGTGCGCGGCCTGCCACGAATGGCGGTGCTAACGGCCGGCGCGGTTCCGAGCAATCCACTCGAATTGCTGTCGAGCCGCTGCTTCGCTTCGATGATCGAAGATTGGCGTGACAATTTCGAGTTCGTCGTGATTGATACCGCTCCGGTTATGCATTTTTCAGATGCATTGGCGGTCGCGAACCTCGTCGGCCGCGTACTGACGCTGAGCCGTGCGCAGCACACGCCTTACAAACATATGCAAGACATGTTGCGCCGACTGGCGGCCACGCGTTCGCAGATTCTGGGCGCTGTGATCAGTCATTTCTGATTTCCATGCCAGTTCGCTGCATCGTTTTGTTTGGCGCCAACGTCTCGTCTGCTAGAAGCGATAGTTATGGACCTAAGAACATCGAACACCGCGCGGCCCCGCGGCACAGCGTGGCTGCGAGACGACCGACATTCTTTCTTCTTGGCGGGAATGATGTGGGTGCTGATCGGGCTGATGATCGTGCCGGAAGGCTTCGATTACCAAAGTCTCACGACGGCCGGCGCGCCCAGCTCGGGTGGAGCAATCAGCCGCATGCTATGGCTAGGACTGCTGGCGCTAAGCATCATCACGATATTATGGCGCGCGGGTCTGGCGTGGCTGCTGGCGCGCACGCTGAATCCGTTTTTGCTCATATTCGTTGCGCTCGCGGTCGCCAGCATCGCATGGTCCATCGATCCTTCCTTGAGCTCGCGGCGTTTAATCCGGATGGTCACGATCGTAGTGACGTGCACCGCGTTCGGGTTGATGGCCTGGCACACGCGGCGCTACCAGAACGTGGTGCGTCCGATCCTCACGCTCATGTTGTTGGGTTCGATTTTTTTCGGCCTCGGCTTTCCCTCGTTAGCGATCCATCAAGAAACTGCGGCTGAGCTGGTCGGCGCGTGGCGCGGGCTCGCGAATCATAAGAATGGCCTCGGCGCACTATCCTGCATTGCCTTGATCTTCTGGTTTCACGCATGGCTGACCCGTGAGGTCAAGCTCCTGCCGGCATTGGCCGGCGGCGCCGTTGCGATGATGTGTCTAGTGCTATCGCGCAGCTCGACATCGTTGGCGGCCGCCGCGTTCGTGATGATTTTTCTGGTTGCGCTATTGCGTTCGCCCCACGGCCTGCGCCCCTACATGCCTTACCTCGTCTCGATGTTGGTAGCGACATTCTTAATATATGCGCTCGCTATCCTAAACTTGATCCCCGGGCTGGGAACGTTGATGGCACCTATCACGGTGCTGACGGACAAAGACGTAACGTTCACCGGCCGCACCCAAATCTGGGCGATCCTTTCCGAGCACATTCGTTACCACCCCTTCCTCGGCACCGGTTACGGAGCGTATTGGACTGCCGGGCCGATCGCCGGAACCGAGTCTTATGAATTCATGTGGCGTATGGGTTCCTTCTACCCCGGATCTGCCCACAACGGCTATCTGGAAATCGTCAACGATCTGGGATGGGCCGGCTTGGTGTGCTTGATCGCCTATATCATCACGCACGTGCGGCAGTCGCTGCAGTTGCTCGGAATAGACCGCAATCAGGGCGCTCTGTATCTGGCGCTGTTCTTTCAACAGGCGATCACGAACCTGTCCGAAACCCACTGGTTCAGCGTGCTGAGCGTCGACTTCGTCATCATGACCCTCGCCACGACGGCGCTGGCACGCGGGCTTTTGGAGCATCGGCTGCGTTTAGTTTTTGGCGAACCCCATCCATCCGTCGGCGCGCCATTCAGCGGCATGGCGTGGCCACTCGCGCAAAAATCCTTCCCGCGCGCCCCGACGCGCAGTCCGGGTGGCGGAGCGTGATGCCATGACACCTGCAAACGATCGAGTCCCGTTTGCAACGGGTGCGATCCCGTCACTGGATGGTATCCGCGCGATCGCGGTATCGCTGGTGTTCTTCGCGCACAGTGGACTCGAAAATATCATTCCCGGCGGTCTCGGTGTCACCATTTTCTTCGTGCTGAGCGGCTACCTGATCACCACGCTCATGCGCATCGAGCACAGCCGCAGCGGTAGCATCAGCTATCGCGGTTTTTATCTACGCCGGTTGCTGCGGTTGATGCCGCCGTTGTTCATCGTGGTGGCCGCGGCCGCGCTCCTATCGGCCGTTTCAATCATCGACGGCGATTTCACCTTGGGCGGCTTGCTCTCCGCGTTGTTCTACTTCGGCAACTATTACGTCATCTCGCACGACTTCCACGGCATACCCGCCGGTCTGGGCTTGGTATGGTCGTTAGCGATCGAGGAACACTATTACCTTTTTTATCCTCCACTAGCGGCGCTGTTATTGCGTGTCGGGCGTGTTCGATTGTCCGTCAGCTTGCTCTCGATGATTTGCGCAGCCGTCTTAGCGTGGCGCTACTGGCTGGTATTTCACGGCGCGTCGGAGGCTTACCTCACGATGGCCACCGACACGCGGGTCGATGCGATTCTTATCGGTTGTCTCATGGCATTGCTGCGCAATCCCTGGCTCGATCGTGTCTCACCGCCGAAAGCGCTGAACGACTGGGCGATCGCGTCCGTCTGCATCGCGACGCTAGTGGGTACTTTGCTATATCGCGACGACGTCTTCCGTCTCACCGCGCGCTACACCCTGCAAAGTTTGGCGATCGCACCCTTGATCTACCTGGCGGTGGCCAGAGCCGATCGGTTGCCGTTTCGCTGGTTGAACGCCCGGCCTCTCGTGTATATCGGAACGATTTCGTACACGATTTATCTTGCGCATCACGTGATTCTGTCGGGGCTTGTCAAACACTGGCCGCAATTGGGTTGGGTTTGGCTGACGCTCGCGGGAGTCGCGCTGACACTGGCGGTGGCGGAACCGATGCGCCGTTGGGTCGAGCGGCCTTGCGCCAAGCTGCGCAAACGGCTGCATGAAAAAATTCTCGCGCGCGAGACCGCACCGAGCTTTCTTTCCGTGGGCACGCCATGAGTGCGGCCCACGTCATCACGCCACACGATGTGTCGCCCGAAACTGCCATACGCGCCATTCGCAGTCACGTGGGACCGGTCTTGCTCGATCTGGATGAAACGCTATATCTACGCAATTCCACCGAAGACTTCATCGACTCGACGCGCCCGCGCCTCCCGGCGCTGTTGCTGATGCGGGCGCTGGACGCCCTCAAGCCGTGGCGCTGGACCGGCGGCGAAGCGACACGCGACGTGTGGCGCGTGCGTTTCATATCGATATGCTTTCCGTGGACCCGGAATCGCTGGAAGAATCAGGTTGCCGGGCTGGCGAAAAATTTTACTAACCGGCGCTTGCTGGCGGCACTCAAGACGCCCGGCTCCACACCCATTGTCATCACCACCGCCGGATTCCAATCGATCGTCGCGCCGCTAGTGGCGGCTCTCGGTCTGCCGCAGGCGCAAATAGTCGCCGCGCGACTGTCGACGTTCGCCGACCGCCGCAATGGAAAACTTCATCTAGCCGTCGGCGCGCTCGGCGGCGACACCGTTCGCCGCGCGCTGGTGCTCACCGATTCGTCGCAAGACCTCACGCTGCTCGATGCATGCGCGCGTCCGTTGCGGGCCGTGTGGCCGGAAGCGCGCGCTCAGCGCGCGTTGAGCGGCGTCTATCTGCCCGGCCAATACCTGACTCACGTCAAACGACCCGGCGCGCGCTACATCGTCCGCGGCATCCTGCAGGAAGATTTCACGCTCTGGGTACTGAGCTCGATAGCGCTGGCGCCGCTGCCGGTGCCGCACGTTCTGGGTCTGCTGTTCCTGCTGGTGTCGTTCTGGGCGATCTACGAGCGCGGATACGTCGACAACGATCTGATCGCTGCGCGCTTCGAGGCAGATCCAAAGCTCAGCGCGGCATTTCTGGAGTCCCCGGTGGCTACACCGCGATGGCAACCGTGGATCTGGGCGTTTGGCTGCGGTGCGATCGCCATCTTCTTACTGCGCTGGCCGATGGCGCCCGCGCCCGCGGACTTCGTCACATGGAGCGCGGTACTGGTAGCAACCCACGGCTGGTTCACGATGTACAACCGCGTCGACAAGGGCACACGGGTCTGGATGTTCGCGGGGTTGCAGTTCGCGCGCAGCGCCGCCTTTGTCGCGCTGGTGCCGATCGGTGCAATCGGCGCGATCGCGCTCGGCGCTCATGCTCTGGCGAAGTGGGTACCCTATTACGTATACCGCCTCGGCGGCAAAGCTTGGCCGGAGGCGCCGTTTCATTTGATACGGTTGTTGTTCTTCGCCGTGTTGGCGCTGTCGCTGGGGTTTGCTCTAGGGCCTGCATCACTATTGAACGGGACCGCGCTGGTGCTGCTGGCTTGGAACCTATTCAGAGCGCGCCAGGAACTGGCAAGAGCGTTGACGGCGGTCAAGCGTCTGGATCGAACCGACACCAAGCCGCCGATATGAGCATCAGCGTGTGCATCGCCACCTATCGCCGCTCGGAACGGCTCGGCGCGTTGCTTGATGACCTGGTCAAGCAGCAGCATCTTCCGGATGAAGTCGTGGTGGTCGATAACGATGCCGCGGGCAGCGCGCGCGCCGAGGTGGAACGCCGGCGCAAGTTGGGCGCACCGTTTCCGATTCACTACGATATTCAACCCGTGCAGAATATTTCACTGACACGCAATCGCACCGCGGAGCTGGCGAGCGGCGACTGGATCGCCTTCATCGATGACGACGAACGCGCGCCGGCGGCTTGGTTAAAACAGCTGGCGGAGACCGTCATCTGTTGTAGCGCCGACGGCGCGCTCGGTCCGGTCGAGCCGATCGTACCGGCCGATGCCCCGGCATGGATCCGGCGCGGCCGCTTCTACGATTGGGCGCGGATGAAAACCGGCGCCGTCATCCCGCTCAACAAGCTGCGCTTCGGCAATGTGCTGTTGCGTGGCGCGCTGTTGCGCGATACGCCGACGCCTTTCGATCCCAACTACGGGCTGACCGGCGGCGAGGATGGCGATCTGCTCGGCCGCCTGGTGCAGCAGGGTGCGCGCATCGTCTGGTGCGATGCGGCCGTCGTCCACGAGCCGGTCGAAGCCGCGCGGCTGTCATTACGCTGGCTGCTACTGCGGGCGTTGCGCGGAGGACAAGATTTCGCACGACATAAACTAGCGGGACGCCTAGGACCGCTGACACCGGCCGGCCGCGCGCGCTTGTTCCTGCGCGCGCTGTTGCAATCGGCGATGGCGGCGGGACTGGCGTTGCTCTCCTGGCCGCGCGGCCGGCATCGCGCCGTGTACTGGCTGATCAAGGCATCGGCCAATCTCGGAAAGATGTCGATCTTCCTCGGGTGGCACTATCGCGAATACGCGGGCAAGGTCGCGTGATTACCTTTGTGGATCTGATCTTACTTGCGCTGGCGCTGCCGGCAACAGCGGTAAGCTCATATTTGCTGTTGTTCACGCTGTTGTCGCGGGCGCCACCGATAGCACTGCGCTCGTCGCGACGCCTGCGCTTCGATGTGATCGTTCCGGCGCACAACGAGGCGGCGGTAATCGAAGGCGTCCTCGCGAGTTTGCGTAAGCTCGATTGGCCGGCCGATGGTTTCCGCGTGCTGGTCGTCGCAGACAACTGCACCGATTCCACCGCGGCGCTTGCGCGCGCGGCCGGCGCCGATGTGCTCGAACGCCACGACGCCCAACACCGCGGCAAGGGTTACGCGCTGGACGCCGCATTCCAGGCGAGCCATGCGCACGGCTGGGCCTATGCCGTCGTCGTCGTGGATGCCGACACCGAGGTCTCGGCGAATCTGCTCGAGGCGTTTGCCGCTCGCATCGAGAACGGCGCGAAGGCGATACAGGCGCACTATGGCGTGCTGAATGCCCAAGCCTCGTGGCGCACGCGTCTCATGGCCATCGCCATGGCTTCATTCCATCAAGTGCGCTCGCGCGCGCGTGAACGGCTCGGGCTTTCCTGCGGAATACGCGGCAACGGTTGGTGCGTTACGCATCGGCTGCTGCAACAAGTACCGTATCGGGCATTCTCCCTGACCGAAGATATCGAGTACGGAATCGATCTGGGCCTCGCCGGCTATCGCGTGCACTACGCCGACGAAGCGCGTGTCGCCGCCGTGATGGTGTCGGGCGAGCAGGCCGCGCGCGCTCAACGCCGGCGCTGGGAGGATGGGCGC
>JBGPCS010000002.1:0-24781 GCA_041481875.1 Sulfurifustaceae bacterium | reverse complement strand
CTAACGCGAGACCCATCAGATTAGAAAGAACGCCGCATGTCAATAACGCAGTGGCCGCGTTAGTCGCTCGGTGATTCGGTTGCCGTGTCGCGACAACCGGACGGTACGCCACGGCACGTGCTGCGGTAGGATTTTCCCGTTCGCTTTTTATTGTCGCGGCGGCTACTCTGCGCGCTCGGCGGGACCTACGACTGGATTGTTACCGAACGAGGTTGTTATGACGACGCATAAACTATGGACGCAAGTCGATCGATACCTAGACGATACGCTCGTGCGCCCGGACGCCGCGCTGCATCAGGCTCTTGAGACGAGCGCGGCGGCCGGCCTGCCGCCGATCAACGTCGCGCCGAATCAAGGTAAGTTCCTGCACCTGTTGGCCCGAATCCACGGCGCGCGGAAGATCTTGGAGATCGGCACGCTCGGCGGTTACAGCACGATTTGGCTCGCCCGCGCGTTGCCGCCGGGCGGACGACTGATCACACTCGAATACGAGCCGAAGCACGCGGAAGTCGCCCGCGCGAGCATCGCGTACGCCGGACTCTCCGATGTCGTCGATATCCGCGTCGGACGCGCGCTCGATACGTTGCCGCCGCTCGCGGCGGAACCGTACGCGCCATTCGACTTCATCTTTGTGGACGCGGACAAGACCGGCTATCCCGACTATTTCGTCTGGGCGCTTAAACTGTCGCGGCGCGGCGGCGTGATTGTCATCGACAATACCGTCCGCAACGGCGCCGTCGCCGATGCGCAGAGCAGCGATCCGAACGTGCACGGCGTGCGGCGCATGCACGAGCTGATCGCCGCCGAACCGCGCGTGAGCGCGACCGCGATCCAGACGGTGGGCATCAAGGGCTACGACGGATTTACGATAGCGCTGGTCGTTGCCGATTGATTTTCCGCATAAGCCCGAGGATATCCGTCCGCCTCGGGCGGCGATTGGCACCCCATGATCCGGCCGCTCCGCAACAATCTCGAACGCAGCGCTGTGCGCCGTGACCGACGTTCGTGGCAGTCGCCCTGCCTGCTTCCTCATCAGCTCGTATACCGCGAGTCTGGTGTCGAGAGAAGTTTTCGTCCCGTCACTGCAGGCGTCCCTGTCGCAGCAACCCAAGATCGACGCCGTCGGGTACTATCGGACTCGGCTTAACCGTCGAACAGCGTAGAGCGGCTTAGCGTCATCGGCCAAGCGCGTCATCGAGCGCTTCGATACGAGAATCAGCGACATTTTCAAGCGGCGCGAGATCGCGGAGAATATGCCGATTGTCTCAACCGAGGGATGGAACGATGAAGAGAAAAAGTCCGCGACAACAATATCCACGGCGGCCGCTGAGCCGCGGGAGCGCGTCATGATCGAACAGGAACTCGACATCCGAACCCCGGATGGGGCGATGAATACGTTCATCGCGCATCCGGAGGAGGGCGGGCCGTTTCCGGTCGTATTCTTCTACATGGACGCGCCGGGCAAACGCGAGGAGCTGCACGATATGGCGCGGCGTATCGCGACCGTCGGCTACTATGTGGTGCTGCCGAATCTTTACTATCGCAAGACGCGCGAGTTCAAGATGGTGCGCGATGAGGAAGGCTTCAAGCGCATGCGTGAGATGATGGAGCATCTCAACATCGAGCTGGTGATGCGTGACACCCAGGCGATGCTCGACTTCATCGACCGCGAGCCGCAAGCGAAGCGGACCGCGCTCGGAACCGTGGGCTATTGCATGAGCGGCCCGTTTTCCTTTGCCGCGGCCGCGCATTTCCCCGAGCGTGTCAAGTGCGCGGCGTCGATCTACGGCGTGAACCTCGCGACCGATCACAAAGACTCGCCGCATCGCGCCGCCGACAAGGTTCGCGGCGAACTCTACTTCGCGTGCGCCGAGACCGACAAGTACGCGCCGAAGGAGATGATCGACAAACTCGAGGCGCACTTGAAGACCGTTCCCCGCTTAAGGTCGCGCGTCGAATGGTATCCGGGCGCGGAGCACGGCTTCGCGTTTCCGCAGCGCCAGGGCATGTTCCACAAACCCAGCGCCGAGCGGCACTGGGAGCGGCTGTTCGCTCTATTTCGGCGCAACCTCTACCAAACCGGTTGAGAGCAGCTCGATGCGCAAGGCCGCGATGAATCGTCGGGCAACGCTCGTGTCGTTAGGTGTCGCGGTTGCAGCGGCTCTGCCGTTGGCGCTGTTCGCCGCCGATGCACCGGACCTGAAACAGTCCCCGACAGAAACTAAGATGGAATCGGTTCGCTACTGCGGCGACGCGTAGGCGGCCCGTGCGAGGCGGCGAGCAGGCTCGGGAAGCGTCAACGCGTGACCGCTTCGAGTCGCGCCCTCGACTTAGAATAGTTGGTCAGTCTTAATATTTATCGCCGCCGCGATTCTTGAGACGATCAAGAGAGATGGATTAGCTCGACGGCGCTCGATCAGCGAAATAAACGTATAGTGCGTTCGAGTTTCTTTGGCGAAAGCCATCTGCGACAACCGGCTGCGGAGCCGCCGCTGTTTCACGCCGGCGGCGAGCCGCTCACGCGCGCGCTGAATGTGTTTCTGAATTGCTGATCGCGTCAACGGGCGAAGCGCTTGCCCAGCTCGCCGTGTCGTCGGGAGGAGACGCTTCTGCAAGAGCTGTTGGGGCTTGATGCCCAGGCCGGCCGCGATGATCGTCAGAATGCGTACCGAAGGATTGAACAGCTTACGCTCGATCAGCGAAAAATAAGTGCGATAGAGACCGGTTCGGTGCGCGAGCATCACCTGCGTGATCTGCGTCTGCTCGCGATACCACTTGAGGTTGTCGGACAGTTGCTCGACATCTTGCCGATATCGCGCCTTGCCGGATTGTTTGCGTCGCGCGGCCACGTTCAATCCTAGTGGTTTGGGGTCGCCTAGTTTACATGTATGTCCGAGAGCAACCAAAAGGGGGGTGGGGAGATAAGCGCGATTCCGACCGAAGGGCCGCGTGCCGAGGTCGAGTCGACGATTCGCGGAATCGACGGAATGAGACGGAGGAACGTTTGTCGTGGAATTCACCCCATCCCCGGGCATAGGAGCAGGTTTATTTGGATTACCCTTAAGTACTGAATTCCTGAACTAACCGTGCCGGTTCGGATGGGAGGCTCTATCGGTAAACTGAAAACCGTGAGGCGCTTATGTTACGGCCTCGCTACTTCGCTACTTCTCTCGGCGTGTGCCACGCCCATCGTCGTAACACCGCCGGGCGCGGGCATCCAAACGCCTCGCCAGGCGGAGACAATGGGAGAGATCAAGCGCCTCGGTCGGAATGGAGATTGGCTCGTCATTCGCGGCTATCACGCGACGGACGATCTCGTCTCGGCGCTAACGAACACGCCGTGGAGCCACGCAGCGTTGTTGGACCGGGACAACGATCAAGTCATAGAGGCGGAAAGCCAGGGCGTGCACACCAGTTCGCTGTCCGACTTCGTCGCGAAGTCGCACCGACTGTTGTTGATCAGACCGAACTGGTCGACTGCGACGTCGTCTCTCGAAGCGTTAGCGGGGGCACGCAAGCTCGTCGGTAAGGGCTACGATCTTCCGGGACTGATAGGGCTCAACGTGCCCGAACACTACTACTGCTCGGAGCTGGCAGTGGCGGTCTACAAGCCGCATATCCCCGACAGCGTACACATTCCACGCCCCGTCACCCCAGCGCAGTTGCACTACTGGGGCAGAATTCTCTACGACTCGGGCAACCCGTAAGCGACGCAGCGACCGAAACATCGACGAACTCCAGGGAAGAAGCGACTGCTTCAACAACTCGTCAACTGCGAATGCCCGAGCCTCGCCCACTTCGCCATGACGCAGTGCCAGTCGACCAAACCGGCGAAAGCGTCCTAGCCGAGGGCGCTTACGGGGGACGCCCCGATCTTGTCGTTGTTCAGGTCGCGTGCCTGATAGGCCAATTGCGCTTTGCCTTCGTTGGCCCCACGGGGTAGTCACAATTGATAGTGACATCACCTAACTGCCGTGTTTTGCGGGGGGCTACCAGTGGACGTCAAAAGATGACGTCTGGTTTCGTGCCACTTGGCCTTGACATCGTTACGGGTTTGACGCTAAGTGCCAAATCGCGACCGGCGGACGAAGATTTTCAAAGCGACGTTGAGAAGTAGAGGGCGTGACGCTCGTGTCGAGCGCGCGATAACTTAAAATTGATTGCAAAAAGGGGAACTGTCCATGAATACCCGTGTAAGCGTTGGTGCGCTCTGCGCCATTCTTCTGACAGGCTGCGCTTCTACTCCACCACAGAACCCGATCGACCTTACCGGAAGCTCTATCGACGCGAAGGCCGGCCGCGTTGGCGTTGTCATGACGCCATTGCCGAAGGTTGACACTCAATTTCCGGGAGCCGGTTGCTTGCTGTGTCTCGCCACAGCGTCGCTGGCAAACTCCGCGCTTACTGCGCACACACAAACGCTGCCGTACGAGGATCTTCCGAAACTCAGGAGCGAGGTGGCTGAGGCGCTCCGTAAGAAGGGGACCGACGCGATAGTTGTCGCGGACGACATCAAAGTGGACGGACTTTCCGAGTACGGCAAACCGGGACCGAATATCGCAAGGAAGGACTTCTCCCCGCTCAAGCAAAAATACAAGATCGACAAGCTCGTCGTGATCCAAATCGACGTCCTCGGTATATGGCGAAATTACTCCGCCTACGTCGCTACGGGCGACCCGAAGGCCGTGCTCAAGGCGACCGGCTATATGGTCAACTTGAACAACAATACCTATGAGTGGTATCTGCCGTTGAACATCACAAAAAGCGCCGAGGGACCGTGGGACGAGGCGCCGAAATTCCCCGGTCTGACGAATGCGTACTTTCAAGCGCTGGAGCTCGGCAGGGATAAAATCCTCGAGCCATTCAAGAAAACGTCGACGGCTGATGCGAGCACTCGCTGAGCGACGCATGCGTTCGAATAACGAAACGGTTACGTAAGGGGAAAGATATGAAGATATGTCGAGCGGCTATGGGGGCCGTCACTCTGACTTTTTTCTCGTCGGTTATGGCCGCGAGCAGCGACAGTGTGCCGGTATCGATCCCCAGAGACGCGACTTGGTCTTTGCGCCTGCCGAAGGACGACAAAGTCACCTACCGTGGCCTCGTGAGTTTCGATGACGCGGGCGTCGGCGCGGGGGGGATGGTGTACCCCGCACCGAGTGCCTTGGGCTTCCTCGCGGCGGTGTTTACGCACGGCGCCATCGTCGAATCTCAGAAGCAAAGCCAGAAAAACAAGCTGCAGGAGCAGGCCGACAAGGTGTTGGCTCCTTATGATTCGATACTCAAAGACTTCAGCCACAAAGAGCTGATGCATCGCGCCCTCGAGAAGACCACGACGGCAGGCAACAAGAAACTCGTCGACTCAACCGATAAGGCGGGCACGGATTGGTCGATCGCAAGTATCCCGATCTTTTCCATGACACAGGACCGAAGCGCGATAGTCCTCGAGAACGCCATCGCTCTCTATCCGCCTAACGTGACGGTGCCCGCGTACCAAAACGCCGTAAAGGTCGTATCGCAACCCAAAGGCGGCGCCGAGACGGATTTCTGGAGCGCGAATGGTGGAAGCAAGTTGAAAGAAGAAAGCGCGGGCCTTTTGGCGCATTCTCTCGACATCGCCATCGTCGAGGCGACGAACGCGCCAGGTAAAGACAGCGCGCAAAAGACCTTCCGCTACTTGGAGGGCAGCGCGGAAAAAATGGAACGCGCGCAGCTCATCAGCGAACACTGCAACCGCGTCGTGATCAAAACGCTTCGGGGTTGGCTCATGTCCGTACCAGCTCGTCCGTCAAGCGATTCGCCCGGTACCGCATCGTGCGTCGATTCGGCCACCAGCGCTAGCGCGAAGTAGACGCAACTTCGCGTTTGGCGCCAGCGACGACATGCCGCTCTCACGCTGAAGCGCTGCAGCGAAGCCCTCGCGATCTACCGAGAGCCGTCCGGCAAAGCCGGAATAAAAATCCGCCTAGAGCACCGCCGTCTGCGATGCGCAGGCAGACCAGTGCTGGATCGGCGAACTTCCGCGCGTGATCCTCGTACGCATACGGAACGATGCATTCTTTCGTGTCGGTCGTCTGTTCCAGAGCGACAAACGCAGGCAAATCCTCGAAGCGCGCTTTCGACAGTTCAATCATGCACCGCTTCGTAGCTATTTCTTGTACTGCGACTTGTCGACGTGTAGCACATCGGACCCCGCGATCCCCCATCCGAACGGAGTCATCGCCTCAAGCCGCAATTTCTCGTCTTTCTTCGACGGCGCCGTGCGCGCGACTTCGACCTCGCACACGAGATCCTTGATCTTGTCGTTATTCACGTCGCGCGCGTCGCAGGCCGGCTGCTCTTTGCCTTCCTTATCGCGCGTCGTGCGCACCGGCGCGCCGGCGAGGCGCAGCGTTCTGCGGTCGATGTCGGTGGAGGCGTCGAAGTCCTTGGTGCTCAACACGGCGACGGTGACGATGTTTGCCGCGGGCTTCGGCGCGTTCCGCTCTTCCGCCTGGCTTAAACGGATCTTGACCGGTAAGCGCGCGGTGCTGACGACGACGGCCGAGCCGCCGGCGGAAGTGTCGACGTGCCAGCGCGAGTGCGCGCTCGAATCCATCCGATCCGCGAGCAGCCCGGGAATGACGACGTCGGCGATCTGCGCGCTCGTACCCTTCTTGCCCGCGAGGGCGAATTGAAGCAATGCCACGTGGCCGAGCCGCTGCTCCTTGGCGATCGCGCGCATATCGATCGGTATCGATACGCGCCGACGCACGCCGGGATCGCTCGCGGTAATCGACTTCAGCACCTTGTCGCCAAACTTCACGTTAAGCTCGCCATCCGCGGTGAGAAACGCGACGTCGAACGACAAGGTTGTATGGACCGGCGGCGTCACGACCGGCGTAGTGACAGTCACGCTCCTACCCGAGGCGCTCGCCACTTGCAGCGCTCCCGTCGCCAGAACGGTATCCGGGAACGTCACCGGATCGCCGCGCGCGATCATCTCGGTGCCATCGTCGAAGATGATCCACACCGCAATCTGATGGACGCTGTTGAGCGAATCGCGGTCGATATGCGCGAACGCGACCCGGCGCCCGAACATTACGTTTCCGGTGCCGATCAAACGCCCGAACAAGCTTTGCGGGCCAAGATGAACGGAGGAGCCGTTCGCGCCGAAGGAGAACTCGAACGCGACTTGGCCCGACTCGTTGATGGAGAAGCCGGCCGGGTCTCCGGCGCCGCCGACGTCATAGTCCGTGACCTTCGTCAGCTGGCCGTTCTTCACGCGAAATAGCGCGAGACCGCCGCCTTGCAGCGCCGTCTGAAACGCGATACCCCCTTGCTGATTGAACGCGAGGGCGCCGAAGTCCGCGAACTGATTACTGTTATCGAGGACCTGCGCGAGCGTACCGTTCTTGGCGCGCGTGAAAATCGCGCGCTTGCCATTGCGAGTCGCGGTGAACGCGACGCTGCCATCGAAACTGATCGACGGCGAACAGCCGAGCGAGGAAAATTCGGATCCTTCCTCGGCGATGTTTCGAACGACGCCCGTCAGTTGTCCGGCCCCTTGCGCCAGAATGACGTGATGGCCGTCGGCGCGGTCGGCGCGAAACACAGCGGTCTTTTCAATGTTGATTTGCAACCCGCAAAAATTGGACAAGTTGTCCGACGAGCTCACGAGCGGTGTCGCGGAGTTGCCCTCGCCGCGCAACATCACTTCGACGGTGCGATCCGGGGTTTGCTTCAAGCCAACGAACAGCACTGTGTTCAATGAGTTGATGGAGTTGGTGATACCGAAGCCGAAGTTGAACTCCGTGCTCCCGGTATCGGCGAGCGTGTTGATGCCGCCGTTGCCAAGGCGCGTGAACACCCCCTCGACGCCGCCCGTGAGTCTGCCCCGAAACGCGACGCGCCCCGAGCCGTTGATCGACGGAAAGCCGCTGAGGTTCTCGTACGGAAAGCCACCCTGCGTGTCGGCGATGGGCGTGAACTTGTAAAAGAAGAACGGGCTGGCGGCATCGCCGTCGCGCGCGATACCGAGACAGAATAGAACTAACGCGCCAACCGCGAACGAGCGCGCGAGCCGTGATCGTGTATGGCGATGAATGCTCATTCTTGTTCTCCTTAAACTTGCATCGAGCGGCAGCGCTCGATGGGCTACGGGTGGGGTTGGGGATTATAGGATCCCGTTCACGAAAACTCGACCCCATCCGTGTTTGCCGGCGCGGCATGGCGTTCGGTCATTGGAGCCTTTGTCGGCGCGCGTGCGTGACGATAGTGGTGGCCTCTAGCTTGTTGCGCTGCCGCGGCCGACCCAACATCTGCTTGGCGTCCGCGCGAAACAGAGCAAACCACTCGACGAGATCCCCGCCATTTACCGGCTCCGCGCCGTCGAACTGTGGCCAATCGTCCACGGCCCGACGCAACAGCGCACGCTGCTTTGCTGCGCGCCCTCGCGTTGCGTCGCGGTCCACTGTCGCCTTAATGAATCTTCTTTTCATGGGCGAGCCAGATCCTTAAGCGGCCCTCGCGGGCTTTGTATGGACGATGACCCTCCGACCGGCGCGGGCGAGCATGGTGACGAGCATATCGATAGTGAACAGCGCGATCTTGCCGCGAACGAGATCGCTAACCCGCGGCTGAGATACACCGAAAAGCTTGGCGGCCTGCGCCTGCGTCAGGCGCTTGCGTCGGATGAATTCACTCAGCTCGATCATCAAATCCGCGCGAATACGCAGGCTCTCGGCCTCTTCTCGATCGAAACCGACGTCTTTGAAAACATTTCCGGAAGAACGAGTCACTTTCATAGCTACCCTCTATGTAGAATCATAAGTTGCTTGAATCGCGATCTGGCGAGTTCAATATCAACCTTGCTGGTCTGCTGGGTCTTTTTGACAGAGGTGTGCAATACATAAACACTGGAAAAAATCTGTGCCCATTTCCCGCATCGACTCGATCCTGGTTGCTCTCGCCCGGTTCGGTTAGTATTGCGCGCCACCATAGATAGGAATCCAGCTCTATGCACATTCGCGCACTGGTCGGAGCTTTGGCAACGGCATTCAGCGGGGCGGTTGCGGCCGATTCGATCGACGTCAACCTTAACCACGACAGCATACAAGCGATTTACGCCACGAGGGTATCCACCGCCGAAGTCAATTTCGGTTTCCTGAACAACAGCGACCGAAACGACTGGGTGGCGAGCGCGGGCCTACTCGTTCTGGGCGACAATCGGGGTGCCCAGACTCGAACCGAAATCGGAGTAGGTGGGAAGGCCTACTTCGCCTCGGTCGGCAACCAAAACATATACGCGCTCGGCTTGGGTGGACAAGGGCGAGTGTTTCCCAACAACGGGCCGATCGGCATTGGTGGCTACGCGTTCTACGCGCCGGATGTCGTGACCGGCGGGCACGGCAAGCAATTTTGGGAAGCGGGTGCACGCGTCGAATTTGAGATGATCAAGAACACCGCGAGCGTTTACCTCGGCTACCGCAAGGTGCGCGCCGAGCTTGACGTCGGCGGAAAGGTCACCGTCGATTCCGGCGGGAACGTCGGGCTGCAGATCAACTTTTAAGAGCGCCCGGCAGTCCCGGTAGAACCACGTCGGTCGCCAGCCTCGCTCGCTGTCTAGCACGCCGTGCTCGATACCGGCCTCCAACGCCCATTTCCTCTTTTCCTCCACAGCGGTGCGCCGGAATTCCGGCGGTACCGCGCCTTTTCTTGGCACGGAGTCTGCTGATATAGCGTTACGGGTGCCGTATATAAGGGGTGCAAAGTGTCCAACAAATCATTCGGTGTTTTTGAGAATCTATCCGTCGACGTCGCGGATCTCAGCGGACAGCAACTGTTTCGGCAGGTGAATCTGGTCGGGCTGGAATCGCTGCTGCAGGACTGTCCCTCCCTCACACTGCGCGAAGGCGCCGCGCTCATTGAACCCGGGCAGGCGAACCACATGGCGTACTTGGTGCTCGTCGGGAGTCTTCATGTTTACGAGGGCGAAGCCAAGGGAGAGCCCCTGGCCGTCATCCAGAAAGGCGAGTGCGTCGGGCTGATGTCGCTGATCGATCGGCAACCCGCCCAGATGCGCATTGTCGCTAAACAAGCCTGTCGCCTGCTCGTGATCGACGAGGAACGATTTCTCGCGTTGCTCAATACCTCGAACGCCATCGCGCGAAACGTGTTGTCGATGGTGATGCAGCATCTGCGCGGAAAGAACACCGGCGCGCCCGAGCGCGGCCGACTACAACAGCGCCTGGAGCAAAATTCGAACATCGATTCCGTCACCGGGCTGTATAACCAGCGCTGGCTCGACGGCGTACTGGAGCGCCAGATCATGCGCGCGGCGACGGATCGAAAGCCGCTGTCCGTCCTTGCCGTTGCCGTGGACGGCCTTTCTCAATTTAAAAAAGAGTTCGGCGGCGAGCTAGCGGACCACGCCTTGGCGGTTGTCGGGCAAGTCATTGCCGCCAATGTGCGTCCCACGGACATGGTCGCGCGGCACGAATCAGGTCACTTCATCGTCGTGTTGCCGGAGACCGATATTCCGGGCGCCGAGATAGCCGCGACGCGAATCCGCGAAGCCGTCGCGCAGACCGCGATTGAAATCCCCGGCGCTTGCCGCTTGCCGCCGCTAAACGTGATAACCGGCCAAGTGCAGATGAAAGCCTTCGTGGCCGCCCGCAAACTGGTGGACGACGCGATTGGTACCTTGAACTACCGCGAACCCGCAGCGCTGCCTCTAGCAGCGGCGGGCTGAACCGATCCCGCCAGCGGCGCAGGCAGCGGGCGCTGTCTAGTACGTAGTGCTCGATACCGCTCTCTGACTGCGTTTCTCTTCCCACGAACGGGCGCGCGAACCGTGATATCTGCGGGGATAGATGCTCATTCTTCTTCGCCTTCCTTGCGTCGAGCTGCCGCGCTCGATGGGCTGCTGCCGGGACTGGGGAATTATAGGAACTCTTTCGCGAAAACTTGACCCGACCGGCGCTTACCTGCGCCGCGTGGCGCGTCGCCATGAGTGTTTCATTCGTCGCGGAACGCGATAAGGCAGCGAGCCGCCCGGCGTCGTGGACAGGGTCAATGCCTCGTCTCGTGTCTTGAAGCCAGTGACGTAGAGGTCTTACAACCTTAGAATGCGCCCATATGGAAGGAGTTATCAAACGTCTCGCCCCGTCCAAGGAAGCGCAAGGATTCGACCCTTCCGATTGGCTCCCGCCGGAAATCGGTGAAATCACAGATCACCAGACTGACCTACCTAGGATCGCCAAGGACCCTAAAGCGATTGCTGCGATCGAAGCTCGGCTCTCGCAGATTCCAACGACTCACGATCTCTACAATCGTGATTCTCGACGCATAGATTTCCTAACACCAAATAGCGTCCATCTAGTCGTTACCTCTCCACCGTATTGGACTCTTAAAGAGTACGCGGACCACCCGGATCAGCTGGGGTATATCGCAGACTACGAAGAATTCTTAGGCGAGTTAGATAAAGTTTGGCAATCGTCTTATGACGCGCTCGTCCCAGGCGGCAGGCTCATATGTGTAGTTGGCGACGTTTGTCTCTCGCGCCGAAAGAACAACGGGGAACATGTCGTAATACCACTTCACGCTTCGATCCAAGAGCACTGTCGCGCGATCGGTTATAGCAATCTCGCGCCTATCATCTGGCACAAAATCGCGAACGCAGTGTATGAAGCGAACGGAAACGGCGGCGGATTTCTCGGAAAACCCTACGAGCCCAATGCCGTCATAAAGAATGACATCGAATTCATCTTGATGGAACGCAAGCCTGGAGGATATCGAAGCCCAAGCTTAGCGACCCGGCTCCTTAGCGTAATTCCGGCCGATCGCCATAAGATATGGTTTCAGCAGATCTGGAGTGGTGTTACCGGTGCTTCAACGAAACAACATCCTGCCCCCTATCCGATCGCACTCGCAGAGCGGCTCGTTCGCATGTTTTCGTTTGTCGGCGATACGGTGTTAGATCCGTTTCTCGGAACTGGGACAACAAGCGTCGCTGCCTCGAAGTGGGGTCGCAACAGCATCGGCGTAGAGGTGGACCCAGACTATTTCCAGTTGGCCTTGCAACGCATCGACGCAGAATCACAGCAGCTTTTTTCGTCCTCAGTCGTTCGAGTGCACGAGAGCGGGTCATAGGAATCTCCGTTGTTCGATGCAGAAAAGAGACTGGGCTTAGCAATAAAGCACTTTTGGCGCACACGATCCAATCAGCGCGATCGGCAAGGTACTAAAAGCGGCATTAAAGATGCTGGGAACCGAAGCGCAGTAACCGGTGGTAAGCACCTCGACGGATTTGTAAACCTGATAGCGGACATTATTGGTGATGCCGGTCTTCAGGATGTTTCAATCTACAAATCAGAGAAAATCCGACGCACCCTGCCCGGATATTTCCGTCCGACAAAGGAATGGGACTTGGTTGTTGCATGTGGTCACGATCTTGTCGCTGTCGTAGAGGTTAAGTCCCAAGTCGGCAGCTTCGACAAGAATTTCAATAATCGCGTCGAAGAAGCACTTGGCAATGCGACCGACTTTTGGACGGCGTATAAGAAAGGCGTCTTTCAACCGTCTCAGAAGCCCTGGCTTGGATACATCTTCATGCTGGAAGAGTGTCCAGAATCACTTCGGCCAAAACGTCAGGTGACGCTCTCGCCGTTCAAGATCGACGAGATTTTTCAAGGCCATTCCTACGCGCAAAACTACGAAGAAACTTGTCGCAGGCTGGTGCGGGAGCTGTTTTATGATGCTGCGTGCTTCGTAACGTCGAACTCGAAGTCAGGGAAGCTCGGCAAGTTCAGTCAGCCAAGCGAAGAGCTAAGCATAAGGAACTTTGCGATATCCCTGCATGCCCGCGCGGCGGCGTTCGCTAAGATCAAGTAGAGGGCGCATGATTCGAAATGTTCAAGCCCGTTCTTACGAGTTGCCAACGCTGTGTGGCAAGCGTACCAACACCTAAGGCTCCGATAGTAGTGATTGAACAAATCAGTATTACTAATTTTCGAAGCATGCTGTCCGACAAGATCGACCTCGAACGTATAGGCGTAGCGACCCGCCGTGCGGAGGGAACTAACACATTGTGGTTGTTGCAAATGGCATCACTACCTCAGCGCGACCCATAGTTCGGATGATAAGGGCCATAAAGCAGCCCGCGGTTCTCGATCATCAGTTGTCTATTGGCAACCCGCGCAACGTTGCGGCCGTTGTCCGTGGAGTTGTTGATCGCTTGTTTTACCGCGGCGTTTATCACGAGCGCGAGAAGACCACTGTTCGAATTATTTCCTCCGCCGTCGTCTTGCGCGGACAGCACGCCTTCCCAGAGCACGGTTCCGGCTACGGTGTCGACGAGTTTGGCTCGCGCCGTCACCCGCGTGACACTGCTTAGCACCTGGAATTTAGTTCCGTATTCTTTCAGCGTGATGTACAGAACGGCATCCGCGCCGAAAACATCTCTAATTTTGTTGAGCGGGGCCTGGTGCATCTCGCCGGGCGTGGGCAAACCATTTTCCTTGAGCAGTTGATCCGCCAGGACGACCGGATATACGTAGTACCCCATCTCCGCAATCGGAAACGTTATCGTGGAAAGGTAGCTGTAGGTACCTCGAATGTCCGTGGTTTCGTTTAGCGGCGGTAGCACTAAGATGGATCGAGGAAAATGCGCGCGATAATTTGTGTAGTCGTAGGGTGCAGGCGTTACACACCCCGTTAGCATCGACCCGAAAAATATCACGCACGCTCCCACTTTTGTTTTTGCGAATAGACTTTTCATTTCTTTTCCAGTCTCGCTAACAATCGATTCATGAATACCGACGATTCCGGAAACTGAGCTTTTTCAACCTCGAACTCCTGGCGCGCGGTATCTGCTTTGCCGACTTGATAATACAGATACCCGAGATGCGCGTGAAAACCAGGAGGGACGGGTCTATTGCGTGAGCGCGCTACTTGGAGATCCTTCTCCATTTGTTCGATTTCTTTTTCCGGCGCAGATTTTCCCGGATTGTTGTACAGATCGTAAACGAGCTGCTCGTACCGACCCCAGGAATAATTTAGCGGCTGCGCGGCACAGCCGGTCAGGAACGCCAACAGCGAGAACAAGAACCCTGCACCGATCGGCGCGATCCGTTTTTTCATTTGGTAGGTTTCCACTTTCCTTGCTCCGTACCTTCGACCAGGCGGTTGACTGCCTCGCGCAGGGCAAGATCGAGCACTTTTCCGTTCAGCGTGGAGTCGTAACCCTGGGTCCCGCCAAAACCGATCACTTCGCGGCTGCTCAGCGCATATTCGCCGGCGCCTTGCACCGAATAGACAATATCCGAGGTCTGCACGTTGACGACGTTCAGAACGACTTTGGTGTAAGCCACCTGTTTCTTGCCGCTACCGAGGATTCCGAACAACTGGACATCTCCAACTTCTTTTCGACCGAACTCGGCAACATCGCCGGTTACGATAAAATCAGCGCCCCTCAGCGTCTGCGACTGCTTCTTGATTGCCGCTTCCTGTGCGGTTTCCTGCATGTTGTCTCGATCGACAACGTTGAAGCGGCCGGTTTGGTTCAGATGGGCGATCAAAATACTCTTTGCCTGACCACCAAGGCGATCAACGCCATCCGAAAACAATCCGCGCATGTAGCTGGAGCGGTTGTCGAATCGGCCGACCGCCAAGGCGCTTTTGGGACCAGAATACAGCGTGCCCGCGGAAGCCACCTGTTGAACCGGGAGCGCTTGCTGCGATTCTGTCGCGCATCCGATTAGCGTGGTGACTATTGCCGCGAGAGCAAGCGAGGTAACTCCGGAGATTTTCGTCATTTTGATCCGCGCTCCATTTTCGAATACCGCTTAGTTTAGTATGAATCGACGTGATTATGCTCTCGATCGAGATAGGTCCGAAACCAGCTCGGCTCGGCGGCGCCGTCATCGCTATCCGCATCGACCAGATGCTGGCGAAAATGGGCTACCGCTGTCTGCACCGAAGCGACGACGCAGTAAACTATCAACGGGAAGATGAACGCGTAGAGTTCTTGCATGCTCGACGCCCGATCGCTCGGCGGTTGCTTTCCACGGCGACAGAACGTAGCACCGTGTTTGGATCTTTGTGCGTAGTGAGTGCGGAGGGATTAATTGGCCTCAAGTTGCAAGCGCTCGTCAACGATCCGCGCCGCACGCAAGACCGCGAGGACATTAAGACTCTATTGCGCGCTAACCGGGCTACACTGAATCTGCAGGAAGTAAGAGAATACTTTTCGGCCGAGAATTGCTTCTCGATGAGATCCTCCAAGAAATCGCCTGACGCCGCCTCGGCAATCCCGGTCGAATCGCACCTCGTGGCGGAAGCCGGTGTAACGTATTCTCCGCGCAGCGACCGCGACCCGTTTGAAATTATCGACGAGCTGATGGTGGTCGTGGAAGCGTTGTGTCCACGCTGGCCCGAGCGTGATCGGCGCATATCGGGAGATTCGTTTCGGCTTTAACTCTTCGTCCGCATCATCGGCCCCGGGTTCCACGTCGTTCCTCGTGGCCGTCAGTCTCCATAGTTTCCCGAACCTCCGAGCCAGCGCTTACCAATAGTACACGCGCGGTTTGCGATTGCCGAGCGGTGGGTCGATGCTGTCCGGATCTCGTCCCATCAGAATCAAATGGCAAGCGCGCGTGTTGGCGCGACGACGCGGACGCGTCATGTAAAGCTTGCGCCACCACCTTGGCGTGCCGCGGGGAGTCGGCGATCGTAACAACGACGAAACTTGCATAACAGTTTGCCATTGGTGTCGCTTAGCGGGTTGTTCTGTTGGAAGTCCGAGACCAGCTACTCTTGCTCTCACTGCTTCGGAGTCAGCGCACGAAAGATCAGATCGTTCTGTGCCGCGCTTAGTGGCGGATCCGACAGCATAAAGCGACCGATCACCGCTTGCTGAGCAAAGCGCGCCAGCGTCATGGCATCTCGCTTGCCCCATCCGAGCTCGTGCAGCAAGTCGGCAAGATACGCGAGACGTACTTCGTCGACACGTGCCACTACTTTGCCGACGCGTGGATCGCTCAGCGCCCACAAGCGTAGGGCGAATGTGATCCGCGGACCGGCGCTGGCTGCCGGCGCGGCTACCGACATGAGCCTGCGCATTTTTGCACCGGGATCGCCGCCTGCACGCTCCACCTGTTCGATAATCTGATACGTATAACGGCGCTCCCATTCGGTCAGGAGCGTCGCGCGATATTCGCTCAAATTCTTAAAGTGCCAATAGAAACTGCCCTTGGTGACGCCCAACTGCTTGGCAATAGGCATGATCCGCAGTCTATGGTGCCCGTGCGCGGCCAACTGTTCGAACCCCGCATCCAGCCAACTCTGTCGACTCATTTTGTCGTCCATGCCGCCACCATACCGAACGGTATTGACAGGGGCAAGCATTGGGGTGAGTATCCATACCTTACGGTATGGTAGAACGATCCGATCTTCGTCGCTACCGAGGACTGACGTGAAACAGAACTTTCTCGCTATCGCCGCCGTCTGTTTTGCCGGATGGTTTCAAGCTGCCTTATCTCAAACTAGTGGAGACCCAGAGAAGATGAAACTCGAACAAAACAAAGCCATCGTCAGCGGCTACCTGAATGAAGTCGTGGACAAGGGAAATCTGTCCGCGTTCGATAGCTATTTCTCCGAAGACGTCGTGTTCAATAACTCCAAGGAGTTCAAACAAACTCTAGTGCGCATGCAAGCTATCCGCGGCGCTTTCCCCGATCAGCGTCTAACGATCGAGGATCAGATTGCCGAAGGAGACAAAGTCGTGACTCGCGTGACATTTCACGGGACACACCAAGGCGAATTTAACGGCATTGCCGCAACGGGAAAGCAGCTGAAGTATTCGGGGATTGCGATAGACCGGATCGCTAACGGGAAAGTGGTGGAAATGTGGCATGTCGCGGGTCCGCTAGGATTGCTGCAGCAGATCAGCACCGCGCTATCGCCGGCCGCAAAGAAATAGAAAGTCGGTTCCCTGTGCGATGCAGCGAAGTTGTTAGGCCTCAGTCGGGCGGAGCCATCATATGAAAGCTACGCAATGTAATATTCCCGCGAGCTGTGCCTTCAGCGGCGATCTCGGGAAATACTATTACTGGGATTCCTTCGAGGCGTGTCTAAGCCGAACTGAGCTAAGCATGCCGGAAATTTATTTAGGGATCTTCGCGCACGCGCCCCGATACTTTAAGCGGCTATTGCTGCTCCGCGCCAAAATAGTACGGGTGCTTGGGCTAACGGGGCACACCGCCGCTCAACTCTACAACATCGAGATCAAGAAGAAGTACGAGGTGGGAGAGAAAATCGCTTTGTTTACATTATTCTCGCAGAGCGAGAATGAAATTATTGCCGGAGGGAACGACAAGCATATGGATTTTCGAGTATCGGTATTGAGGGTGACCGGAGCCGACAAGAATAAAGTCGTGCTGACGACCGTGGTCAACACGCACAATTTACTGGGGAGGGTCTATATGTCTTTGATCGCACCGCTCCACAGATTCGGAGTGAAGACCATCATGTCGAATGCGGTCGCGGCGAAGAGAATCTGATCTGGCCAAGTTGTTCGCTGACGGTTACCTCGAGCGGGTTGAGGCACGAGCTCGGACAATGTCACTTCTTCTTGAGTACCGCGTCACTACCGTTGGCTTTGATTTCAGCTCTCGTGGTGTGATCTTGCATGTGCGATCCATCGCCGCCCCCAAAGCTGACTGGTGAACAGAGGCGCCGTGCCGGCGCACAACGTTGCCTGGGCCGCAATCCCGTCGATGGGAGAAAGTTGGCACAACAATCACCGCGCTTTCCCCGCGTCAGCGCGGCACGGGCTTTATCCGGGACAAATCGATATCGGCTTTCGCTTTGTTCAGTTTCTTGAGCTCATCGGGCTAGCTTCGGAAATTCAAACGCCGGACAAGCTTCCACCCAGACAAGGCATCACACCAGTGGCGCCCGATGCGCTGTCGGTTCTCGGAACGCGGTTCGCGCCGCGATCGAGTGCATCGTCCCATTCCTTTGCGCGTCGTGACTGAGCCGACATCCGAGAGGGATACGTCCGATTCCGCGCCTGAAACGTCAGCACCCGCAGGATTGCCCAAATCGCGCCACCTGTGTCGAAATGTGCCGTACTCGCCTCGATTGCCGCATAACTCAATGGCCGTCCGCGAAAAGCGAAGCGTGTCTTGGCCACATTGCTTCGTATCGGATATGGCGTATCAAGAGGCAGTCAGGCCCCCGCGCTTTCTCATCCGCAACATCCTGACTTCGTCTTTGCTTTTCACGACGGCGACGAGATTGGACCATGAATGCTCGCGCGCATCGCGAAACACACCGTCCTAACGCCCGAAGATCTCTAGTCCTCAGACATGTAGGGTGGGTTAGCGAAGCGTAACCCACCGTTTCATAGCTCTCTCAACTATAAGACACGTGTCAGGCCATTCTTCTGAAGTTTCACGCTCATGTTGATCGAGGATTATTTTAGTAACCGTAGCGTGCGCCGTGCGCACGATTCATTCGAATGCGCTAGTTAGTCGTGCGCATAGCGCACGCTACCGAGGCAGTCATGAATCTGCGCATCGAACACGAACAGGAAGCGGATGGCCGGCGGCTCGCCGAAGTGCCCGAGTTGCCGGGCGTGCTCGCGTATGGAGCGACCGCGAAGAGGCAATGGCGAAGGTAGAGGTGTTGGCACTTCGCGTGGCGGCCGAGCGTTTGGAAAACGGCGAAAGTCGCGCCGTGCCGATCAACATCGTGGTGGCCATTGGTTGCCCCCGGGATCGTCGGAGCGGTCACGGTCTACGTGGCGGAGAGACGAATGCGTCGAGACGGGAAGTACTACTTCTGAGCACCGTTTGCGGCCAACTGCCTCTACGTCCTCGGTACGCGACTAATCCTGATCGAGGGTTTAATTTGCGCCGTCGTCATTGTCCCGCTCTTCGCTGGAGAATCTCGCAGACGGTCAATTTGGAATACTACCGCCATCGCACCGAGTCGAAGCGCTCTGAAACGCGTGACGGTGCTCCGCAACGAAATCAGCGATGACTACGAGCGCGACTCTGGCGTCCCGGGTCGATGACTGCCAGTTGGGTCGTGTGAGGCGGTGAACGCGAAAAGTGACGGCACGAGGTACCGACCCGCTGGCACTTCGGCGTCCTTAAGCGCGTGACGCCAAGCGAAGCGGCTTCACGTTGCCGGCGCGCTCCGGCGTCGCGGGCTGCGCTGGGTTCGTACGAGCGTTCGGCGTCGATGCGCCGTGCTCCGGTTCCAGTAATTGGAATACGTTGACCAGCGTCATCAGCCTTTGCGCTTCCTGTTCGAAGGAGGTTGCGACGGCGGATCCTTCTTCGACGAGCGCGGCGTTTTGCTGCGTCACGCTGTCGAGCTGGCTCAGCGCTTTGCCGATCGCCTGCATGCCGGCGTTTTGTTCCGCCGACGCGGCTGCGGTCTCGCCGATAAGCTCCACGACTTGCTGGACGCCGGCTGCCGCCGCCGAGACGGTTTGCTCGGCTTGCGCCACCAGCGTTGCGCCTTCGCTGACTTGCCCGGCCGATTCCGCGATTAGCGCCTTGATCTCCTCTGTCGCTTTGGCGCTGTGCTGCGCCAACGCACGCACTTCGGCTGCGACCACGGCGAAGGCGCGGCCCTGCTCACCGGCGCGGGCGGCTTCGACCGCCGCGTTCAGCGCCAGAAGATTCGTTTGAAACGCGATAGTCTCGACACCGTCGACAAACTGCGCCATCCGGCGCGCGCTCTCTTCGATGCCGGTCATCGTGCGCCTCACTTCCTGCATGGTCTGCGCCGCTTCCTCGGCACGGGCGCCGACCTCTTCGATCGCTCTGCTCGCCTCGCGGCAATGCTCGGCGTTCTGCTTCACGGTTGCCGTCAGCTCTTCCATGCTCGCCGCTGTCTCTTCGAGCGTGGAGGCCTGCTCTTCGGTGCGCTGCGACAAGTTGACGTGGCCGCGCGCGACGGCGCGTGCACCGTCGACGATAGCATCGGCGCTGGCGCGGACCTGGCGCACGATGTTGCTGAAGTTCTTATTGATGTTCGCCAGCGCGCGATTGACGATGAAGCCCTCGAGCCGTGCCGCTTCCGCCGAGGCATTCACTTTCACGGTCCAGTTGAGATCGCCGCCGGCGAGCTTTCTGCTGGTGCGCGCCATGTAGAGCGAGCTGATTGTCTGCCAGGAGCTTAACCCGAAGTAGAAGTACGTCCCCGTGAGCATTGCGGTAACGGCGACCGCGCAAATCGAAACCAAAACCGCCGGTGACGCGGCGACGGTCGAGGCGGCGGCGTCCGCGCGCGCGGCCGCGAGTGCGGCGATGAACGTCAACGCGGGCCCGCCCAGGAGCAGCACGCTGTAAAGCGCGGATCTGCCCAAGTAGCTCAGGTGGACGCTGATCCCCGTTACCGGTATCAGGAAGTATCGCTCGATCGGTCCCAAACGGTAGTTGCGCACCGTCTCATGCGCGCCGCCGGTGACGATGTCGTAGTCCGGTGTCCGCTGGTCCTGCAATTGAAATACGCCCGCCGACCCCACCAACTGCTGCGACGCCTCCTGGAAGGACGCGGACGCCGTCGCGCCGTCTTGCACGAGCGCGGCGTTCTGTTGCGTCACGACTTCGAGCTGCGTCAACGCCTTTCCGATCATTTGCACGCCGGTGCTTTGCTCTTGTGAGGCCGCGGCGACGGAACCGATCTGCTCGATCGCGTTGCGTATCCCGATCACCGCGCGACTGACGGCTTGCTCCGCCTTCGCCACCAACGCCGCGCCTTCACTCACTTTGCCGGTGGAGACGCTGATCAGTGCCTTGATCTGCGCTGTCGCCTCGGCGCTGCGCGCCGCCAAGGCGCGAACTTCGGCGGCGACCACGGCGAACCCGCGACCTTGATCGCCGGCGCGGGCCGCCTCGACGGCGGCGTTCAGCGCCAAAATATTCGTTTGGAATGCGATGCCCTCAACGATACCGACGAACTCGGTCATCTTTTTGGTGCTCGCCTTGATGCTCGCCATCGTGCTTGTCACGAGTTGCATCGACCGGACCGCTTCCTCCGCGCGTCCGCCCACTTTTTCCACCGCGACATTGGCATTGCGGCAATTCTCCGCGTTTTGCATCACCGTCGCAGACAGCTGCTGCATGCTGGCCGCGGTCTCGACCAGCGTCGCCGCTTGCTCGTCGGTGCGCTCCGAAAGATCGGTGTAACCGGTCGCGATCTCGCGCGAGCCATTGGCGATCATCTCCGCGCTGGTGCGAACCTGCCGGACGATGACGGGAAACTCCTTGTTCATTTTGTTGAGCGCCGTCCACACTTGCTGACCTTCGCTCACATCGCCCCATCCCGGCAGGAAGTGCAACGCGAGATCGCCGTTACCCACGCGATCGAGATATTGAGCCATCGCGGAGAGCGACCGCCTGAAGACGATCGCACCCGAGCCGTACATGTAGAAGCCGCAGAGGAACATTCCACAACCGACGAGGACGAGTGCGCGCAACAGCACCGAGCCGCCGTCTAGCGCCGTGCTGTCATAGGTTGCAAACAGGAAAAGCGCGCCACTGCCGAGCTGCGCGATGAGCAGCGGCGTGATCGCGAAGCCGTAGCCGGTCAACGTCCGGGCGCGCTTAAAAATCGCGAATGCCGGCTTGAAGAAGGATCTCAACGTTCCACCCCCCTGTGTCCGCCGATGCGTTCAGCGGGTCTGTACTAACTATAGGAGCAAGACGTGTGCCGTACAGGCGGCGGGAGATTTTGTCAGCTACAAAGCCCCGTCAAAATTACGGCGCAAAACTCTTGTCAGGAGGGCGTTCCGTGGGTTTTCCCGGCCGCTTTCGAGCTTCGCGTTAACGACGATGACCAGGCGCGTTCTTAGGGGGGTAAGCCGCGCACAACCACGTTTTAGGCCGTCGCCGCGGCCCACAACATCGTAATGCCGGATACCAGCATCAGCCCATCCATCAACAATCGGAAGCGCTGCGCATCGAGTTTGAGCACGAAGCGCTTGGCGACGAACGATCCGGCCATCAACGTCGAGCCGGTAATCAGACCTTGGACGATCGCCTCGAGCGGCAGTGCGCCGAACGCGCGAAACACCGACACCTTGCTTACGTAAACCGCGAGCGAGCCGGCCGCCTCGGTGCCGAGGAACGCGCCCTTAGTCAATCCGACCATGAGAAAGATCGGCGCCGTGATGGGACCGGTGGATACGACGATGCCGGTCACGAAACCGACGACCGTTCCGATGACGGCAAGCGACCAAAGCGGCAAGCGCACGTCGTGCGATGCGAGCCAGCGTCGCACCGGAATCATCAGGATGAAAAACGCACCGAGCGCGATTTCCACGACGCGCGGCGGCAACACCAGCAGCGTGCGCGCCCCGAGCGCGGCGGCGGGAACACCGGTAAGCGCGTAGACGCCGCAGGCGCGCCAATCGACGTCGCGCCACCACACGACGATGCGGGAGAAATTCACCATCACCGCCGCAACCGCCATGATCGGAACCGCCTGCAGCGGCCCGAAGGCGATCACCAGCGCGGGCATCATGATGATGGACGAGCCGAACCCGACGATGCCGCTCAGCGTGCCGGCGACGAGCCCGAGTGCGAGGACGAGCAGGAATTCCATCGGATGGCGGTTAGTGGAAACAAGGGTACGAGTTCACTGCAAAAAACCTACGTTCTGCGATGGATCACGCGCGCTTGCGCAGAAAGACATGGGTCGCACGTTCGCCCGCGGCGGACTTCGTGCACTCGTAGCCCAATGCGCGCATGTCGATGTCGCTCCAGAGATGCTCGCCGGTACCGAGCAACACCGGTCGGACGGCGAGATGCAGCTCGTCGATCAAGCCGGCGCGTAGGTACTGTCGGATCGTGGATACGCCGCCGCCGAGACGCACGTCGCGGCCGCCCGCGGCAGCCTTCGCCTGCTCCAACGCGGTGTGTATGCCTTCGGTGGCAAAGCGAAACTCCGTGCCGCCCTTCATCTTGATCGGCGCGCGCGGGTGATGCGTCAGCACGAAGACGGGCGTGTGATACGGGGGCTCCTCGCCCCACCAGCCGTTCCAGCTGTCGTCCGGCCACGGGCCTCGAACCGGACCGAACATGTTGCGCCCGAGAATCCAGGCGCCGATGCCGGCGAAGCTCTGCTCCGCCATTCCGTTATCGATTCCCGTCTCGCCATCGTCTTGGCCGTGCATCTTGCGCCATACGCGCGTGTGGAGGAACCACTCCATCAACTCAGGACCCCTGACGCCGAGCGGATTCCGAAGGTCTTGGTTCGGTCCGGCACCGTAGCCATCGATGGAAATCGCGAAGCTTTGGACACGAAGTTTCGACATTTACGTTCCTCGCTGTTTGGTCAGTAGGGGCTGAGTGTTCCCTCACCGATAAACAATCCGCGGGCCCTCAGATTTTCTCTGGTCTCAAATTTTCCGTTACTCGCCGTGGGTGCGCAGCGGCGCGGTCGAGGTTATTTCCGTTATGCGCTTTGACGGGGCGTCCCGTTCCCCTTGCATTCGTCGCCACGTCGCGGGTGGTGTGCCTACGAGTCGCTTGAAGGCGCGCGCGAATGCGGCTTCCGAGTCGTAACCGACCTCGACCGCGATAGCGGCCACGCTCGACTGGCTATCGCGCAACGAACGCGACGCGAGCTGCATGCGCCAGTTCGTCAGGTACTGCATGGGCGGCTGACCGATCAATTCGACGAAGCGTTCGTGCAGCGCCGAGCGCGACAGCCCTACCTGTTTGCTCAAGTCGTCCATGCTCCAAGCCGCGGCGGGCCTCTCGTGCAAGAGCGCCAATGCGCGGCCGACGAAGCGATCGCGCAGCCCCGCGAGCCAGCCGGTCGACTGCTCCGGCATGGTGTCGACATGGCGACGCACCGCGTCGACGAACATCATCTCGCTCAGGCGCTCGAGGAGCGCTTCGCTGCCGGGGCGTTTGTTGTTCGATTCGGTCGCCGCTAAATGTACGAACTGCTCGCTGCGCGCATCGCCGCCGGTTGCCGGCAGATGCAACAGTCGCGGCAGAGTGGCGATCAGCGGATTGAACGGGCGCATATCGCAGCCGATGAAACCGCAGACCAAGGTGGTGGACCACTCGCGGTCGGCGGAAGGCACGAAACCGCGCGCGTTGGTGTCCATCATGGGCTTGGTGGTGCCGTCGTGAACGACGCGAAACGGCCGTTTGTGGAGTTGCAGCTCGTGGTACCAGTTCACGTTCGGATCGGCGCGCATGCCGGGTGCGCTCGACACGACATGTGCATCGCCGTGCGGCAACATGAGAACGTCGCCGCGCCGCAGCTTGATCGGCGACTCGCCAACGATGGCGGCCCAGCACTCGCCCTCGGTGACGACGTGATACTCGATCACGTGATCGCTGCCCGGCATCACCGCGGCGGCGATTTCCCGCGAGGCCGGCGCTTCCGCGGCCCATTGACGGCCGCCGGACACGAAGTAAAACAGCGCGCTTCGCAACCGCACGCTGCGCAGTACGTCGGATAAAGTGTCGTGGCTCATCGGGTGACTCCTTGCGATAAACGACGTGCGATCAATTTTGGCAGATGCGCGATCAAATAGCTGCTGGCGAAATAGCATCGCCGGACGGATGAGCAAATAAGAAGGACTTCGGGCGAAGGCGCTTATCGGTCGCGAGGTGAACAATGCGGACCTGTCAATTCATTGCATCCGGAGGTCCTCATGTCAGTCGCTAAAGAAGCCGTCAAATCCGTTATCGCATCGAACGCGCCCAATTTCGAAGCCATCAAAGTTAAACAGCAGGCGACCTGGGCCAGCGGTGACTTT
>JBGPCS010000001.1:0-29117 GCA_041481875.1 Sulfurifustaceae bacterium | reverse complement strand
ATGCGGCGGCGTTCGTGTGGTGCCAGGAAGAGCCGAAGAATCAGGGCGCGTGGTACACCACGCGCCACCGGCTCCAGCGCGCAGTGCCGTCGGGGCGCGAGGTCGAATACGCCGGACGTCCGACGCTCGCAGCGCCCGCCGTCGGCGATCACCATTTGCATTTGCAACAGCTGCAGGAGTTGCTCGACGCGGCGCTGAATGGTTCGCCAAGTCCGGCGAGTCATGGCTCGGCCGCTTCCGGAGCTAGAGAGAACCTGACGAGCTAAATGGACGTGACGCCCCGGCAACGCCACCCGGCGGCGCATAACAAGAAGGAGACACCATGGCCGATGTAGCCGTTCCCGCATTCCCGGAGTCCGTGAGCGACGGCACCTTAGTCGCGTGGCGCAAACACGCGGGCGAATCCGTCAAGCGCGGAGAGGTGCTGGCGGAAATCGAAACCGACAAAGTCGTGTTCGAGGTTCCCGCCACCGACGATGGCGTGTTAGCGGAGATCGTAGTGCCCGAGGGGACAACCGTAACCTCCGGTCAAGTCATCGGGCGCATCGATGTGGGCGCGAAATCGACGATGGCGGCATCGAAGCCGGCCGCTGAATTGAAACCGCGGCCCGCGCCGCCGATGGCGCCGACCCCGCCGGCAGTCGCGCCCGCAACCCGAGCCGAGAGCGCCGTCATGCCCGCCGCACGACGCGCGATGGCCGAGCGCGGCATCGGCCGCGAGGCCGTCGTCGGCAGCGGCAAGGGCGGGCGAGTCCTCAAGGAGGATGTCGTTCGCCAGCCCGAACCCGTGCGCGCCGCGGAGTCAGCGCCGGTGCCGGCCGCGGTCGTCGAGCCGACCCCTGTCGGCAGCGCCGCCCGGCCCGAAAAGCGCGTGCCGATGACGCGCTTGCGCGCGCGCATCGCCGAGCGCTTGCTCGAAGCGCAGCAGACGGCGGCGATTCTCACGACCTTCAACGAAGTGAACATGCAGCCGGTGATGGAGCTGCGCAACCGCTATCGCGACGCGTTCGAGCGTGAGCACAAGATCAAGCTCGGTTTCATGTCGTTCTTCGTGAAAGCATCGGTCGAAGCGCTCAAGCGCTTCCCGGAGGTGAACGCCTCGATCGACGCGACCGACATCATCTATCACGGCTATCAGGACATCGGCATCGCCGTCAGCACGCCGCGCGGGCTGGTCGTGCCGATACTGCGTGACGCCGATCGGTTGGACATGGCGACCATCGAGACGCGCATCAAGGAGTACGGCGACAAGGCGCAGACCGGCGCGCTCGCCATCGCCGATATCACCGGCGGGACGTTTACCATCACCAACGGCGGCGTGTTCGGATCGTTGGTCTCGACGCCGATTTTGAATCCACCACAAAGCGCCATCCTCGGTATGCACAAAATTCAAGATCGGCCGGTGGCGGAAAACGGCGCGGTGGTCATACGGCCGATGATGTATCTCGCGCTGTCGTACGATCACCGGCTGATCGACGGCCGCGAAGCGGTCCGCTTCCTCGTCACGATCAAAGAGATGATCGAGGATCCGGCGCGCCTATTGCTGGGCGTATAGCGGGTTCGTCGCAACCGGCATATGAGGAGCTGACGCATGGCTGATCGTTACGATGTGATCGTCATCGGCGCCGGTCCGGCGGGATATGTCGCCGCGATCCGTTGCGCGCAGCTCGGCATGCGCGTCGCCTGCGTCGATCGCTGGCTCTCCGCCTCCCAGCAGCCCTCGCTCGGCGGCACCTGCCTCAACGTCGGCTGCATTCCGTCGAAGGCCTTGCTTGAAGCGTCTGAGCTGTACATCGAGGCGACTCATGGAGCGGCTTACGGCATACGCACGCAAGGCGTCACGCTCGATCTTCCGGGCATGATGCAGCACAAGGAAAAAGTCGTCGCCGATCTCACCGGCGGCGTGGCGCAATTGTTTCGCGCGCACGGAATCACCTGGGTCGCCGGTCGCGGTAAGTTACTCGCGAACCGCTGCGTGGAAACGACCGAACACGGGGGCGGCGTGCGCGTTCTGGAAGCGCAACACATCATCCTCGCGAGCGGGTCCGTCCCCACCGAATTGAGCGTCGCACCGTTGCAAAGCGATCGCATCGTCGACTCGGAGGGCGCATTGGTTTTTGACAAGGTGCCGGAACGTCTGGGCGTGATCGGTGCCGGCGTGATCGGTCTCGAGCTGGGCAGTGTTTGGCAACGACTCGGCTCGAAGGTGGTTCTGCTCGAAGCGCTAGAGCGCTTCCTAAGCATGGCGGACAGTCAAGTCGCGCGTGAAGCGTACAAGCAATTTAGCGCCCAAGGCCTCGATATCCGGCTCGGCGCGCGTGTACGGGCTACGAAGCGCGCCGACAACGGTATCGTCGTCGACTACGAGGACAAGAACGGACCGCAGCAGATCGAATGCGACCGATTGGTCGTTGCGGTTGGACGACGGCCCAATACGGATGGCCTATCCGTTCCCGAGGCCGAGCTGCTGGTCGACGAGTGGGGCTTCGTTCATGTCGATGAGCGATGCCGTACCAACATCCCCGGCGTTTACGCGGTTGGCGACGTGGTGCGCGGGCCGATGCTCGCGCACAAGGGAATGGAGGAAGGCGTCATGGTTGCCGAAACCATCGCCGGGCACCACGCCGAGGTCAACTACGACATCGTTCCTTCGGTAATTTATACTTCACCCGAAATCGCGTGGGCCGGCAAAACCGAAGATGCTCTCAAAGCGGCGGGAGTTAACTATCACGCCGGCAATTTCCCTTTCGCGGCGAATGGACGCGCCAAAGCGCTCGGCGTCACCGGCGGCTTCATCAAGATACTTTCCGACGCCTCGACCGATCGCGTGCTCGGCGTGCACATGATCGGTCCACAATGTTCCGAGCTGATCGCGCTTGGCGTGATGGCGATGGAGTTCGGCGCGTCGAGCGAAGATATCGCGCTTACCATGTTCGCCCACC
The DNA here is from genome assembly GCA_041481875.1 of Sulfurifustaceae bacterium. Taxonomy (GTDB): domain Bacteria; phylum Pseudomonadota; class Gammaproteobacteria; order Acidiferrobacterales; family Sulfurifustaceae; genus JACQFZ01. Next base: position 26,175 of record JBGPCS010000001.1, on the reverse strand, counting down.
CGAGCCTGTCGGAATCATTTCACGAAGCGGCGCTGTCGGTGTTGGGGCGGCCGATCCACGTGGCGAAGGCAGGACGCGCTTCGCGCGCGGCCGCGGGTGGCGGTGACGGGTAGAGGCTTGAGACGCGGGCAAGCAGTGTCGGAAATATGGCGCGCCCTAGAGGATTCGAACCTCTGACCTTCGGCTCCGGAGGCCGACGCTCTATCCAGCTGAGCTAAGGGCGCGAATATGGCGTGAGTTGTGCTGTGCTTGGGATGCAGTACCTAACGGAGCTAGCGAGAGCATACTCGCGGTCTGCCTAAGCGTCCATGCGGCAGGCTATACTAAGCACGATTTTCGGGCCCGCCTTTCGGCGGGAATTTTAAATCCATCAAATCTAGAAAAGGTTAGGCAATGAGTGATCGTGAATTTCTGAAACTGTTCTCCGGGCTCATGGGCGCACTCGCGGCGCTGACCGTCGTGCTGCTGATATTGGCTAATGTCGTCGCCGGCAAGCATGTGCGCCCGCATCCGGATGCCGCGCTGGCGGATCGGATTAAGCCGATCGGCGAAGTCAGCATCGCCCAAGCACCGAGCTCTGCGGGAATTAATTTGATTGCGACGGCGCACGCCGCGGGCGACGACAAGGCAAAGGCGATTTACGACAGCACGTGCGTGGCGTGTCATGGTGCCGGCATTGCCGGTGCGCCGAAGTTCGGAGATGGCGCCGCATGGAAGGATCGCATCGCGCAGGGCAACGCCAAGCTGTATGAGCACGCGCTGAAGGGATTCCAAGGAAAAACCGGTTTTATGCCGCCCAAAGGCGGAAACACCGCGTTGCCGGATTCCGATGTTAAGGCAGCGGTCGACTATATGGTGTCCAAGGTCAAGTAACGCGAATCGCAATAAGGCGCGGAAAAAGCGGCCGCCGGCCGCTTTTTTCTTTTTCAGCCTACGCTCGGACGATCGAGGGAACGGTACTGTATCGCCTCGGCCACATGCGCCAACGATATCGCGTCGGCGGCGCCAAGATCGGCGATGGTCAACGCGACCTTGAGAACCCGGTGGTAGGCGCGGGCGCTTAAGCCGAGCCGGGTGATCGCCTGCTCGAGCAGGTGCTGCGACGGCGCATCGAGCTTACACAACTCTTCCACCTGCTTGTTGTTGAGCGCGTGATTCGTGCAGCGGGTGCGCGCGCGCTGGCGTTCGCGCGCTGCTTCTACCCGCTGGCGAACGACCGCTGAGGTTTCCGCCTCGTGAGGCTCACGCGAGATCAACAGACCGCGCGGGACCGCCGGGACATCCACATGTAAATCGATCCGATCGAGCAACGGTCCCGAAACGCGCGCGCGATAGTTGCGCACGCGATCCTCGGTGCAACGACAACGTCCGCTCGCGTCCCCGAGAAATCCGCACGGGCAAGGATTCATCGCGCTGATCAGTTGGAACCGAGCCGGGAAATCGGCTTGCCGCGCCGCGCGCGATATGGTGATCGTGCCGGACTCGAGCGGTTCACGCAGAACTTCCAGCACCGCGCGATCGAACTCGGGGAGCTCGTCGAGAAACAAAACGCCATGGTGTGCGAGTGAAATTTCTCCCGGCCGCGGGTGACTTCCGCCTCCCACCAACGCGACGCCCGAAGCCGTGTGGTGTGGTGTCCGGAACGGGCGGCGGCGCCACTCGTCCACGGAAAAGCCCCGATGCGCCGACTGAATCGCCGCCACCTCCAGTGCCTCATCGTCGGTGAGCGATGGGAGAATCCCGGGCAGGCGCATCGCGAGCATCGTCTTGCCCGCCCCGGGCGGGCCGACTAGCAGCATGCTGTGCCCGCCGGCCGCTGCGATTTCAAGCGCGCGCTTCGCGCGATGCTGTCCGCGGATATCGCTCAGATCGGGCGCTTCGGAATTTCGCGCGACGGCGCGTTGCGGCGGCTCGAGTTCGAGGCGCTTATCGTTGGCGAGATGCGCGGTGACGTCGAGCAGGTGACGCGCGCCGATAACGCGAATGCCTTCCACCAGCCCCGCCTCCGGCCCATTGGCCGCCGGAACGACCATCGTGCGTCCGGTCCCGCGCGCCGCGAGCGCCGCGGTCAGTGCCCCGCGCACGGGGCGTAGCTTCCCGGTCAGCGCCAGCTCGCCAAGAAATTCGTAGCTATCCAGCTCGGCGGTGGGAACCTGATCGGAGGCGGCGAGGATGCCGAGGGCGATCGGCAAATCGAAACGACCGCCTTCCTTCGGCAGGTCGGCAGGTGCCAGGTTGACGGTGATGCGGCGCGCGGGAAACTCGAAGCGTGCGTTGAGGAGCGCGGCGCGCACGCGGTCTTTGCTCTCCTTTACCGCGGCCTCGGGCAGACCGACGATCGACAGCGCCGGTAACCCATTTGCGAGATGAACCTCGACCGTTACCGGCGGCGCATCGATGCCGACCTGCGCGCGGCTGTGCACTACGGCGAGTGTCATTCCCTGCCTCCGCTATGGTGTCCGTCGAAGTTATTTTTTTTCGGGAGCACGTTCCAGCGCTGCGATTCGCTCTTCCAGGTCTTTCAGCCGGGCGCGGGTGCGCTGCAGCACCGCTTCCTGAACTTCCAGCTCCTCGCGCGTGACGACATCCAGTCGATCGAACGCCGCCGCCAGCGCCGCGCGCACATTGCGTTCCAGATCCGCCGGCGTGCGCGGCAGCAGCCGCGCGACCGAGTCGATGATTTCCTCGAAGGTTTTGGAGATCATGAGAGTTTCTATGCGACCGGGCCGGACATTATAGCGATCACAGCCGAAAATCATCATGCCGTGTCTTGAACGGCGGTAAACCCCGGGCCGCAAGAGTCAATTCGGCGTCCGGTTGCGATCGGCCGCGACGTACGCGCGCCACCCGCCGAAGACCGTGATGTCGGTCGCCTGCCCGATCGCCCACGATTCGCAAACGAAGCCCTTCACCCGACGCCCGTCGGCCAGCTCGAGCGTGCCGATGCCGAGCGGAGCGCTCACCGCGGCGACAAAGGACCCGAAAGTTTCGAGCGGCAGATCCCACAGTTCCACTTCAATCGGCGCGCCATCTCCCGTGCGCACGAGCCCGGGTTTCGGCGGCACTGTTCCGCCGAGTGCGTACAGTCGGTACGCGCCGGAAGTGCTCGTGCGCTCGATGAATATCGCGTTGCGCTCGGTCAACTCACGATTGAGCGGCATGCCGGTTAGATGCGCTCCCACTACGGCGAGCCTTACCGTCGTCGCGGTGGGCGGCGGTCCCGCGGTGCGCGCCGGCGGCTTCGCCGCGAACGCGCGCCCCGTAGCGCCCAGCGGCAGCGCGAGACGCGCTTGCCAGCGTTCGCCGAATTCACCCAGCGCGAGCTCGTGCCACGCGGGCGCGATCAGCGTGATGCCGAACGGAAGGCCGTCGTCGCGAAAGCCGGCCGGCAGCGCCAGCGCGCTCCAATCGAGCAAGTTCACGAAGTTGGTGTAGGTGCCGAGGCGGTTGTTCAGGCGAATCGGATCGGCCTCGACCTCGGCGATTTGATAAATTGTCGGCGCGGTCGGAACCGCGAGCGCGTCGACCTCGGCGAGCAGTGCGTCCGCCACTCGTTTGAGCTCGGCGAGGCGATACATCGCCTTGAAGGCGTCCGCTGCCGAAAACTTCGCCGCGCCCAAGATGATTTCCCTAACCACCGGGTGCATGGCGGCGGCGTTCTGCACGACGAACGATTCGATCGCGGCATAACGCTCGGCGACCCATGGCCCTTGGTACAACAACGCCGCGATCTCGTGCAGCGGCGAAAAATCGATCGGCACGCATTCAACGCCGAGCGTGGCGAGCGTCGCCAGCGCGTCGCGATAGCACATTTCCGCTCGGCGATCGCCGAACCACTCGGGCTCGCGCGGCACGCCGAAACGAGGCCGCTCGGGCAGCCGCTTCGACGTGGTATCGAGCGGCGCCGGTCGCGAGTACGCATCCGCCGAGTCGAAGCCGGCCGCGACCGCGTAAACCGTGCGCGTATCCGCGACCGTGGCGGAAAAAATGGAAACGCAATCGAGCGTCTTGCACGCGGGGACGACGCCGGCGGCGCTCAGCGCGCCGCGTGTCGGTTTCAGCCCGACGATATTGTTGAAACCCGCCGGCACTCGGCCGGAACCCGCGGTGTCGGTTCCCAGCGCGAACGGCACGATGCCGCGCGCGACCACGGAGGCGGAGCCGGAGCTGGAACCACCGCAGATGTAGCGGGGATCGAAGGCGTTGGGTACCGCGCCGTAGGGCGAACGCACGCCGACCAGGCCGGTTGCGAATTGATCGAGGTTGGTCTTACCGACTAGGATCGCGCCGGCATCGATCAAGCGCTGCGCCACCGTCGCGGTGCGCGCCGGCATGTACGAAAACGCCGGGCAGGCGGCGGTCGTCGCCCATCCGGCGACATCGATGTTATCTTTGAGCGCGAACGGAACGCCGTAAAGCGGCAGCTTCGTCAAGTCACCGCCGACCGCGGCGCGTTTTTCTCTCAAGTCCGAGAATTGGCGCCGCCATAGATCCAGCGGTGCGCGGCTGATCCACGCAACGTCGTCCGGTGGCGGCGTCGCCACCGGTGCGGTCAGCAGATCTTCCGGCGTAGCACCGTCCGCGTACGCCGCGATCCATTCCGAAATCGTCCATCCGACCATCGTTTCGCTCAGCCTCCACGTCCGTGCGCGAGAAATGCCGCACGCCTACCGGTCGCGCCACGCGGCCGTGTAGCGAGTGTGCCGGCGTTCAAACGTTATCGTCCACTAGTTCATTGCGCGCGGAAGCAACGCGGGAATTTCCCGCCTCCACGCGCGGACGCACCGCCGTCACGTTGACGTTGTCCGCCACTTTCTGCGCAAACTCTCCGGTGCGCGCGGTGGTGGCGGACACCTCCTTCAATAGTTTCTTGCCAGCGCCACCGAGAGGAATATCGTAGGTGATCGTCGCGCCGAAACGCTCCGGCGCTTGCGGATCGAGGCGCACCTTGTCGAACACCAGCAAACGCGTGCCGAGCTCGAAGCCTTCCTTGAGATCGTGCGTGACCATGAAGATGTTCATCTTGTGTTCTTCCCAGAGCCGCAGGATTAGCTCGTGCATGTCCGCCGACAAGCCCGGATCGAGCGCGGCGAACGGTTCATCAAGCAGGAGAATTTTTGGGTTCGTGATCACCGATTGTGCGATCGAGAGGCGCTGCTGCATGCCGCCGGAGAGCATATGCGGGTACTTGCTGCGCGCTTCGTGCAGGCCGACCGTATGCAACATCTGTTCGACTTGCGTGAGCGCCCGTCGCCGCGGCGCGCCGTAGAGTTTCCCCAGGCGCGGTGCGGCGGCGAGCTCCAGCCCGAGCAGTACGTTTTGCAACACCGTGAGATGCGGAAATACGGAATAGTGTTGAAACACGACGCCACGATCCGGTCCCGGTTCATCGGGCAACGGCCGGCCGTCCATGAGAAATGTCCCCTGGGTCGAGCGCTCCTCGCCCAGGAGCATCCGCAGAAACGTCGTCTTGCCGCAGCCCGAAGCGCCGACGACGGTGATGAACTCGTTGTCCTTCACCTCGAGATTGACGTTCTCGAGCACGACGTGCCCGTCGTACTCCTTCCATAGCCGGCGAACCGAGAGCGTCGTCACGACGGTGTCGGCGCGTACCACGGATAGAGCACGCGCGTCGCGCGGCGCAATAGCCAGTCGGTGGCGAAGGCGAGCAGCGTGATCCAGAACACGTAAGGGAGTATCACGTCCATCGCCAGATATCGCCGCATGAGAAACACGCGATAGCCGAGGCCGTTTTCCGCGGCGATCGCTTCCGCCGCGATCAGAAACAGCCAAGCGCTGCAGAGCTGCAAGCGCACCGAGTCGAGCAGGCGCGGAAGAATCTGCGGCAACACGACCCGCAGCGTCAGCGTCCAGGAATTCGCGCCGAGCGTTTGCGCCTTGATGATCTCTTCGCGCGGAATATCGCGGACGCGCAACGCCAGATCGCGCATCAGCAGCGGAGCGATGCCGACGACGATGAGGACGACCTTGGAGACTTCGCCGAGGCCGAAGACGATGAAGAGAATCGGCAGCACCGCGAGCGGCGGGATGAGCGCGACGGCGGCGATGAACGATTCGAGCGTCATGCGTACGTACGGGACGACGCCCTTGGCGACGCCGACGACGAGTCCCAACGCCGCGGCGAGCATCAATCCGGCGCCGAACCGAATCAAGCTCGCCCGCGTATCGGCCCACAGAAGTATCTCGCCGGTGCGTGTGTCGGTGTCGATCGCGTATTGCTTGATCGTTGCGCCGATGGTCGCGAGCGAGGGTAGTAACTTATCTTCCGAATTCTCCGCCAAACGCGCCGCCGACGCGCCGATGTAAACGGCGAACAGCAACAAGAACGGCAGCGCCGCCAAAAACAGCGCCGCCCCTTTGCCGGGCCGACGGTTGATGAGGCGCACGCGTCACAAGCTACCGGCGGCAGCCATCTCCATGTACGTCGAGTCGAAGCGCAACTTCACGTTCTTCGGGTCGCCGAGCGTCTTGCCGCCCGGAAAGCCGATACCGACGACGTTCGGACTCTTCGCGCCTTTGCCGAGCAGCTCGTGCTCGAAGGAGAACTTGCGCACGTAGTCCATGGTCTTCATCAGATCCGCGCTCTTGGTGAACGCCACCGCTTCCGCGGGCTTGTAGAACATGCGCGTGGTCTTGAGCTGACTGTCGAAGCCGGCCAAGTCGGTGCCGGAGGCTTTGGCCATCGATTCGCGCGCCGCTTTGCCGGCGGCGTCGTCCTTCGCCATGAGCGCGATGGTTTCGTACCACGCACCGACCAGTGCCTTACCGAACGCCGGATTGTCCTTCAGCGTTTGCGTGTTGACGAACATGATGTCGATGATTTCGCCCGGGATTTTGCTCGAGTCGAATACCAGCGTGCCGTCGCCCATGTTCTTGATCTCGGAAAGTTGCGGATTCCACGGCACGACCGCGGTCACCCCCGGCGTTTTGTACGCGGCGACGATATCGGCGTCGGAGGTATTGACGACTTTGATGTTTTTCTCCGGAATCTTCACCGACTCCAGACCCCGCGCGAGCAGATAGTGCGACACCGACAGTTCGACCAGATTCACCTTCTGGCCTTTGATGTCGGCGAGCTTCTTACTCTTACCTTTGAGCACGATGCCGTCGTTACCGTTGGAGAAGTCGCCGATGATCAGCGAGGTGGTGTCGACGCCGCCCGCCGCGGGGATCGTGAGCGCGTCCATATTGGTGATGGAACACGCATCGAACTTGCCGGCGGTATATTGGTTGATCGACTCGACATAGTCGTTCACTTGCACCATGTCGATTTTGATGCCGTACTTGTCCGCCCACTTTTTCAAAATTCCGGATTGCACCATGTAGTCATACGGCACCCAGCCGACGTAAATGGTCCACGCGACTTTGAATTCCTTTTTTGGCGCGGCGACTGCGCTGGACTGGAGTAGCAGACCGGTGAGGGCGAACAGCGCCGCGGCGCCGGCAAGCCTATTGACGAAACCTCGCATGACACACCTCGTGATTGAGTGATTTTATCGTCGAGAGGAGTCGGGACACGGGACGAGCGCTGTAAGGAGAGCGCCGCAAACGTGGATGCCGAATCCTCCACTTGGGTCTCCCGGGCTTTTGTCCCGCCGTGTATCCGGCGACGCGCCGGACTGCATCTCTCGGACCAGACACCGATCGGAACACCACCACCGCGCGGCCGGAACCCTAGATGCTCTATCCACCGTGCACTCAGCAATCTCTGTGCCGCGAGCCGGCCGGCGCGCGCAATGCGCGCGGCCCCTGGGAATCCGGTCATTCACCGCGACGCCTGCAGCCGCCGAAAACACGCGTACCCGACCTTTCGCACCACGGCAGCGCGGTCTAGAGTTCGCACGCACAGCGGTTGTGCGTGCTCGCGCGGATCAATCCTCTTATCCTCACACCCGTGCGGGTAAGACGTAGCTGGTACGCGAGTTGCTAAAGCGTGCGCCGAGAAACGAGAAGGAGTCGCTATTGATGTCCAACGCGGGTGTCGATCGGCCGCTTTGGGAAGAGCTAATTCCCGGTGGTTGTCATTGGTCCGGCGTGCTGAAGCGCGGTCAAGCGCTACGTCTGATCGACGCCGACGGCGGCGCGAATGTTGCCGCGCTCTTCTACAACGACGACGAGAAGCTCGAACGCTACAACATGGCCGATACCCTCAAAGCGCAGCACACGGCGCATCTGACGCGCGGCTTCGTCTGTTACTCCGACATGGGCCGCGTACTGTGCTCAGTGGTCGCCGACACCGTCGGTTGGCACGATCCGATCGGCGGCATCTCGACGAACGCCGAGACTAGCGCCAGGTACGGCGCGAAAACTTTTCAGGAGCACCGCAACGACATGGCTCGTAGTGCCCGCGACGGCCTATTGATCGAGCTCGGCAAATGGGGGTTGGGTGAGCGCGATCTGGTCGCGAACGTCAATTTTTTCGGCAAAGTGGCGATAGATGAAAGCGGGCGCATGAAATTCGTGCCGGATAACTCGAAACGCGGCGACTACGTCGATCTGCGTTTCGAGATGAATACGCTCGTCGCGCTTTCGACCGCACCGCATCCGCTCGACCCCAAACCGCAGTACGCGCCGGGTAGCGTGCGGCTGTGCGCATGGCGCGCGGAACCGCCCGGCGCCGACGACTATTGCCGCAATTTTCGGCCCGAGAACGTCCGCGGCTTTCGCAATACCGAGGCGTTGTTCGGCGGATGACGAGCGCGACAAAGATCGCGCAGAGCCGCCTGATGCCGGGCAATGCCGCGTACGATTTCACTTTGCCCGCCGGCGAGCCGTGGATGCACGAGGTGAAGCAGGGCCAGACGTTTCGCATCGTCGATCTCGAGGGCAACCAGGCGGTCGATACGCTGTTCTACAATGCGCGCGACTCGGCCGAGCGTTACAGCGCGCTGGACACGATCCGCGGGCAAGGAAATATTTACCTCACCACCGGATCGTCGCTTCTTTCCGGCGCCGGCAACACCATGCTGCGCATCGTCGCCGATACCTGCGGCCGGCACGATACGCTCGGCGGCGCGTGCTCCGCCGAAAGCAACACCGTGCGCTATGCGCTCGACAAGAAGTACCTGCACAGTTGCCGCGATAATTTTCTCAGCGCGCTCGCGCGCTGGGGTCGGCCGTATGGGCTCACCAAGCGCGACATTCCCGCCAACATCAACTTCTTCATGAACGTGCCGGTGACCGCCGCGGGCGGGCTCACGTTCGAGGACGGCGTCTCGGCACCGGGCAAGTATGTCGAGATGCGCGCCGAGATGGACGTACTCGTGCTCATCTCCAATTGCCCGCAGCTCAACAATCCATGCAACGCCTACAACCCGACGCCGATACGGCTGCTGGTTTGGGGTTGACGTAGCCACGCTCGGCCGCGGGACGACCCGCGCGCCGCTCCTGACAACGCCGGGACGACCCGGCACGTGGCGGCGGAGCGATGTTCACCAAAGTCCTGATTGCCAACCGCGGTGCGATCGCCTGTCGCATCATCCGCACGCTGAAGAAAATGGGCGTCGCGAGCGTCGCGGTGTATTCCGAGGCGGACGTTGCGGCGCGTCACGTGAGTCTCGCCGACGAGGCGCTGTGCCTCGGTCCTTCGTCGGCCGCCCAAAGCTATCTGTCGGCGGAAAAAATTCTCGCCGCCGCTAAGCAAACCGGCGCGCAGGCGATTCATCCGGGCTACGGGTTCCTGAGCGAGAACGCGGACTTTGCCGCGGCGTGCGCAAGCGCGGGAATCGTGTTCATCGGTCCGCTTCCTTCGCAAATGCGCGCCTTCGGTTTGAAACATACGGCACGCGAGCTGGCGCGCGCCAACGAGGTTCCGCTGCTGCCGGGTTCGGGATTGCTCATCGACGATAGCCACGCGCAAGCGGAAGCGAATCGCATCGGCTATCCAATCATGCTCAAGAGCACCGCAGGCGGTGGGGACATCGGCATGCGACTATGTCAAAACGTCGACGAGTTGCAAGAAGCATTCGCATCGGTGCGGCGTTCGGCGTCGGCAAATTTCAAAGACGCGGGGATTTATCTCGAGAAGTACGTCGAGCAGGCGCGCCACGTTGAGGTGCAGATTTTTGGCGACGGCAAGGGCCACGTGATCGCGCTCGGCGAGCGCGACTGTTCCATGCAACGGCGCAATCAGAAGGTGATCGAAGAGACTCCGGCGCCGGGCCTGAGCGACGATCAACGCGAGCGTCTGCACGCCACCGCGGTGAGATTGGCAAACGCGGTCGGCTATCAGTCGGCGGGTACGGTGGAGTTCGTATACGACGTCGCCGGCGCGGAGTTCTATTTTCTCGAAGTGAACACGCGCCTGCAGGTCGAGCACGGTGTAACGGAAGCGGTCACCGGCGTCGACCTGGTCGAGTGGATGGTGCGGCAAGCGGCCGGTGAGTTGTCGCTCGCCGGCGTCGCTGTCGCGGCGCGCGGCGCCTCAATCCAAACGCGGCTATACGCGGAGAATCCCGCGAAGAATTTCCAGCCGAGCGCCGGCACGGTGACGGAGGCGACATTCCCCGACGATGTTCGCGTCGACACGTGGATCGAGTGCGGCACCGAGATACCTCCGTACTACGATCCGCTGCTTGCGAAGGTGATCGTGCACGCTGCGACCCGCGCCGACGCCATCGTCGGCATCGAGCAAGCGTTGGTGCGCACACGCATTTGCGGAATCGAAACCAACGTCGATTACCTGCGGCAGGTTCTTGCCGACGGTGTTTTCCGCGAGGGTCGGCAAACCACCGGCTACCTCAGCACCTTTCGTTATCGGCCGACCACCATCGACGTGCTCGAGGCGGGCGTGCAAACGACCGTGCAGGATTGGCCTGGGCGGCTCGGCTATTGGCAGATCGGCGTACCACCGTCCGGGCCGATGGATGCGTTCGCCTTCCGGCTCGCCAACCGGCTGCTCGACAATTCTCCCGACTCGCCTGGTTTGGAAATGACGGTTTGCGGTCCGATGCTCAAGTTCAACGTAGACGCCAGCATCGTATTTGCCGGCGCTGACATGCAGGCCGAGCTCGATGGCGAGCCCGTCGAAAATTGGCGCACGCATCTCGTGACGGCGGGAGCGACTCTGCGTTTTCGCGGCCTTCGCGGGTCAGGGATGCGCACTTATCTCGCCGTCGCCGGTGGATTCGACGTGCCGCGCTATCTCGGCAGCGGCTCCACGTTTACGCTCGGCCAGTTCGGCGGCCATGCCGGCCGCCCGCTGCGCGTCGGCGATGTACTGCATCTGCGTCCAACGTCGTCGGTCAGGCAGGCGGCGCTGCATCCAGCGCTGATCCCGACTTACCGCCCGCACTGGGAGATCGGCGTTCTGTACGGACCTCACGGCGCGCCCGATTTCTTCACCGATCGCGATATCGAGACGTTCTTCGCGACGAATTGGGAGGTGCACTACAACTCCAGCCGCACCGGTATCCGCTTGATCGGCCCGAAGCCTCAGTGGGCGCGCTCCGATGGCGGCGAAGCCGGCCTGCATCCATCGAACATCCACGACAATGCTTACGCGATCGGGGCGATCGACTTCACCGGCGACATGCCGGTGATTCTCGGTCCGGACGGTCCGAGTCTCGGGGGGTTCGTGTGTCCGGCGGTCGTCGTTAAGGCGGAGTTGTGGAAGCTCGGCCAACTGAAGCCCGGCGACACCGTGCGGTTTCGATCGATCACGACAGACGAAGCGGCGCTCCTCGCGCGGACGCTGGAACGGCAAGTCGAAACGCTCGAAGAAACCCCGTCACCGATGCGATTCCCGCACGCACCGTTGCCGCCCGCCGTCATTGAGCGCTTGGTGCCGCTGTCGGGGGTCGAAGTAACCTACCGCCGCTCGGGGGACGAGTACTTGCTGATCGAGTACGGCCCGCTTGTGCTCGATCTCAATCTGCGTCTACGCGTTCACGCGCTGATGCAGGCGCTCGACACACTGCGCATGCCCGGCATCGTGGAGCTGACACCCGGCGTCCGCTCGCTGCAAGTTCACTATGACAGCCGTGCGCTACCGGCATCGCGGCTGCAACGGACGCTGGTTGAATTAGAAGGGCGACTACCCGCCGTCGTGGACATGGAGGTGGCTTCACGCGTTCTCCATCTGCCGCTCGCCTGGAACGATTCGCAAACACGGCTCGCGATCGAGAAGTACACTCAGTCGGTACGCGGTGACGCGCCATGGTGCCCCAGTAACATCGAGTTCATCCGCCGCATCAACGGACTTGATTCGACCGAGCAGGTACAGGAGATCGTCTTTGGCGCGAGCTACCTGGTGCTCGGGCTTGGCGACGTCTATCTGGGCGCTCCGGTCGCGACGCCGATCGATCCGCGACATCGTTTGGTCACCACCAAGTACAACCCCGCGCGCACTTGGACACCCGAGAATGCCGTCGGTATCGGCGGCGCGTACCTCTGCGTGTACGGCATGGAGGGTCCGGGCGGCTATCAGTTCGTCGGGCGCACGCTGCAGATGTGGAATCGGTATCGCACCACCGCCGAGTTTCACCCCGGCAAACCGTGGCTGCTTCGCTGCTTCGACCAGATTCGATTCTTTCCGGTCACCGAGGACGAGTTGCTTCAGATCCGAGTCGACTTTCCGCTCGGTCGCTATCGGTTACGGGTTGAGGAACAGGCATTTCATTTGGGCGACTACAACCGGTTCCTGCAAGCGAGCGCCAAAGACATCGCCGAGTTCAAGAATCGGCAGCAGCTCGCGTTCGAGGCCGAACGCGAGCGTTGGGCATCTTCGGATAGCGCTGCGAATAGGGGCGAGACGTGCGCGGCGACATTGCCATCGCAAAGCGAAGCCGCATTGCCACCCGGCGCCCGCCCGGTGCTCGCGCAGGTGGCGGGAAGCTTGTGGAGGCTCGCTGTCCGGGAAGGAGAGACGGTTAAGGCGGGCGCCAGACTCGCTGTCATCGAATCGATGAAAATGGAAATCGACGTAGTCGCGCCGTGCGACGGTTATGTTTACCAAGTGCTTTGTCGCGAGGGCACTCCGGTTTCGGTTGCGCAGAATCTGGTGGTGCTGGTATTGGCTGACTCTGGATAATTTCCCCGCCGGAGTTGGCTAAAGAGCGTCCACGCTTGCCCGTATGGAATTGGTGCGCGGAGCCGTCCCCTCCATTCCATCTTGGTGCAAGACGCCTCGTCGTTCCCATTTCATCCGCTACTAATATTCTGTTTTCACGTGCAAATACTCTGTGGCATAGAAACTGCTCCTTGGGGGTGCGCACTGATGGACCAGCGTGTTTGCGACAAGGTTGTCGCGCGAAGTTCCTAGAACAAATCGGCCTCACGGCCGCTCGCATCAACAACCGATTTGGAGACTGACATGAATCATTTCAAAAGCAAGAAGCTGCTGGCGGGGGCCGTGATGGCTTGCGTTTGCTCCGCAGCCGGCGCGGCAGACAAAGTTCCGGCCTTGGCAGACGTGCTTAAGGCGTCGGGTATCGACGTCAGTGGTTACATCGATGTGTCGTATCAGAGCAAGTCGACGGATCCGAATACTGCAACCTTCCATAACTACGATACCGAGCAACGCAGTTTTAATCTTCACGCGCTCGACGTTTCGATTTCGTCATTGCCGGCGAAGGGCTTCGGCGGGTTGTTAGAATTGCAGTTCGGTAAGGATGTAAGCGCCAACTCTCCCGTTGGTCAAACGGCTGGGACCAATGTCGACCCGCTTCAGGTCTTCATGCAATACAGCTCAGGTGCGCTCAGCGTAATGGCCGGGAAGTTCACGACGCTTGCTGGTGCAGAAGTAGCGCAGGCAGTTAACAACACCAACTTCTCGCGCTCGTTTCTGTTTACGTTTGCCGAACCGGTGACCCACACCGGCGTGCGCGCAAACTTCACCGTTAGCGATGAACTGAAGTTCATGGCCGGTTTGAATAATGGCTGGAACATTCTCAATGAGAACGCAACCACGCCAGCGCCTGGCAACTGCATCGGCACCTCGTGCGCGGTCGGGAAGACTATCGAGTTGGGTGTGGCGGCGACGCCGATCAAGCCGCTTAGCGTATCGGCGACGCTTTATTCGGGCAACGAAGTCGGAGCGCAGATCGGTACGCGCAGCCTTCTGGATCTCGTCGTGACCTACAACTTAACGGATGCCGTGAGCTTCGTGCTCAACTATGACGACGGCTCGCAGGACAAGGCCGTTGCCGCCGGCAAAGCGAAGTGGAAGGGGACGGCCGGCTATGTCAACTACAAGATCAACGACGACTGGCGGTTGTCCGCGCGCCTGGAGTCGTTCGACGACAAGCAAGGGTTCCGGACCGGTACAACGCAGAAGCTGAAGGAAACGACCCTTACCGTTGGGTATGGAATCGCGAAGAACGCCGAGCTGCGTTTTGAGATACGTTCGGACAAGTCCGACAAGGTTGTTTTCTCAGAGGACGGAAATCTCAAAAAGGACCAAAGCTCACTCGGCGTCGAGGCGGTTTACAAGTTTTAGTTAAACGGCCGGGGCGCTCGCGCGCCCCGTTCCTTATCTTCAGGAGACAGTTCCATGAAACTCGTTACCGCAATCATCAAGCCGTTCAAGCTCGATGACGTGCGCGATGCGCTCTCGGAAGTCGGAGTGCAAGGCGTCACCGTCACCGAGGTGAAGGGTTTCGGGCGGCAGAAGGGCCACACCGAGCTTTATCGCGGCGCGGAGTACGTGGTCGATTTCTTGCCGAAGGTAAAAATCGAGGTCGCCATCGACGCGAAGATGCTCGATCGCGTGATCGAGGCGATCACTAAGTCTGCGCGCACCGACAAGATCGGCGATGGAAAGATCTTCGTGTTCGATCTCGAACAAGTTGTGCGCATCCGTACCGGTGAAACCGGCAAAGACGCGCTCTAGGGGGAATCAACTAATGAGAACACTAATTTCAAAGCTGCTAATCGCGGCGATCTTGTTCGGCGGCGTACTCACGTGGCTGCCGAGCGTCGGTTCGGCCGCGGATCAACCGGCTGCTCCTGCCGCCGCCGCGCCCGCCGCCGCCGCGCCCGCGGCGCCGGCAATGAAGGTCGACAAGGGCGACACCACTTGGATGATGACATCGACCATCCTCGTGCTGCTGATGACCGTGCCGGGCCTCGCGCTCTTCTATGGCGG
The DNA here is from genome assembly GCA_041481875.1 of Sulfurifustaceae bacterium. Lineage (GTDB taxonomy): Bacteria > Pseudomonadota > Gammaproteobacteria > Acidiferrobacterales > Sulfurifustaceae > JACQFZ01. The sequence goes on along the minus strand of JBGPCS010000001.1, from coordinate 11,069 downwards.
TCTGGTGCGCACGAAAAACATCTTGTCCACGCTGATGCACGTGTTCGCCGTGTTCTGCTTGATAGGCGTGATCTGGGTGTTGTACGGCTACAGCCTCGCGTTCTCGGCGGGAGGGTCGCTCAACAGTTTCGTCGGCGGATTCGACAAGGTATTTCTGAAAGGGCTGACGCCGGACACGATGGCCGAGACGTTTACCAAGGGTGTCGCGATACCGGAGTTGGTGTTCGTGATGTTCCAGATGACGTTCGCGGCGATTACGACTTGCCTTATCGCGGGGGCGTATGCCGAGCGCATCAAGTTCTCGGCGGTGCTCATATTCTCGGCGCTGTGGTTCACGTTCTCGTACGCGCCGATCGCGCATATGGTGTGGTTCTGGGGCGGTCCCTCGGCCTATGGGGATCCTGCGGGTTTCCTGTTTGGCAAAGGCGCGATCGACTTCGCGGGCGGCACCGTCGTGCACATCAACTCCGGCATTGCGGGGCTGATGGGGGCGGTCGTGCTCGGTAAGCGGTTGGGATACGGCAAGACCGCTATGCCGCCGCACAACCTGCCGCTCACGATGATTGGCGCGTGCTTGCTGTGGACCGGTTGGTTCGGGTTCAACGCCGGCTCCAACCTCGAGGCCGCGGGCGGCGCGGTGGTCGCGCTGGTCAATACGATGTTCGCGACCATGGTAGCGGCGCTCGCGTGGATGTTCGTCGAGTGGCTGCTCAAAGGTAAGCCGTCGATGTTGGGTGCGGCTTCGGGCGCGGTGGCGGGTTTGGTCGCCATCACGCCGGCATCCGGCTACGTCGGTGTTCTTGGCGCGCTCGTCATCGGCATCGCCGCGGGCGTGATCTGCTTCTGGGCGGTCAGTTGGCTCAAGAGCAAGTTCGGGTATGACGACGCACTCGACGCTTTCGGCATTCACTGCATCGGCGGCATTATCGGTGCGATGTTGACGGGCGTGTTCGTCAGTCCGGCGCTCGGCGGCACCGGCATTTTCGACTACGAGAAGAACGTGGTAGCGGCGTTCGACATGAAGGCGCAACTGATCAGTCAGCTCTGGGCAGTCAGTGTCTCGCTCATCTGGTCGGGTGTCGTCGCATTTGTACTGTTCAAGGTGCTCGACTGGACCATTGGTCTGCGCACGAGCGAGGAAGCGGAGCGCGAAGGCCTCGATGTCTCCGAACACGGTGAGAAGGCCTACAACTATTGATGGGCAAGTAGAAGCAAGCTGTTCGGGCGCCCTACGGGCGCCCGTTTTTTTGTGCGAGCTCGCTGATCCGACGCGCTAGGGAAGCTCTGATTAAGTGAACATTCACCGCAAAGGCGCAAAGGACGCGAAGAAAAACATGAGATTTTTATCGAGAAAACCCTTTGCGCCCTCTGCGCCTTTGCGGTGAGAAATAGTTTTGGGGACTTATTCAGAGCTTCCCTAGCGCAAGAGGTCTTCGAGAAACTGCGGCGCCACGCGCGCGGCGGCGCCGATCGCACGGCTGTAATAGCGGGTGGGAATCTTCTGCGTCGCGACGTCGCTCTCGCGGACCGAAGACAGCGTGCCGTCCTTGCACGCGAGCGTGGCGCTCCACCAGCCCGACGGATAGGTGCATTGCGGGAAATTGAGCGTTATGACGTCTCGAAAGCCGGCGGAACGGAGCGCTCGCTGTACCGAGCGGATCAATTCCGCGTGGAAAAGCGGTGACTCGCTTTGCCCGGCAACCACGCCGTTCTTCCCGAGCGCGTGCAAACAATTGCGATAGAACGACTCGGAGAACAGCCCTGCCGCCGGTCCGACCGGATCGGTGGAATCGATGATGATCACGTCGTAAGAGCCGGTTGCCGCACGCGCTACCCACTCGATTCCGTCCGCGAAGTGTAAACGCGCGCGCGCGTCGCCATTGGAAGCACATAGCTCGGGAAAGAATTTCTCGGAAACGCGCGTGACTCGCTCATCCAGCTCGACCTGCTCGGCGCGCTCCACGGTCGGGTGTTTGAGCACCTCCCGCAGCGTACCGCAGTCGCCGCCGCCGATAATCAGCACACGGCGCGGGTTCGGGTGCGCGAATAGCGCCGGATGCGACATCATTTCGTGGTAAATGAAATTGTCGCGGTCGGTGACCATGACGAGCCCATCGAGCGTCATCAGCGTGCCGAAAGCTTCCGTCTCGTATATCTCGATGCGCTGATACGGCGACTGCTCCTCGTGCACCTTCTCTCGAACCTTGAGCGAGATCGCCGCACCCTGCTCCGCCCATTGCTCGGTGTACCACGTGTGATCGAGCGCCATTTTTTCTTTCTCGGATCGAATAAAGTCGTCACGATACCGAACCGCCGGAGGAAGCAAAAGGTCGCGGCTTCGTTTTCTTCTCGTTGCGATTACTCCATAATTCGGTCCCCTTCAAAGTCCACGTTCATCCATGAGCTGGAGCACTAGCAAGGCACGCGACCTCTATAACATCGCGCACTGGGGCAACGGCTATTTCGATGTCAATGAGCGTGGGCACGTGACAGCCCGACCGGACCCGAGCTCGGCGCACGCTGTCGATCTGTACGAACTGACCCGCGAGTTCAGTGCGTGCAAGTTGACGCTGCCGGTGCTGGTGCGATTCTCGGGCATCTTGCACCATCGCGTACGGGAGTTGTGCGAAGCGTTCGATGCGGCGTCCGCCGAACGCGGATTTCGCGGACGCTACACGGCGGTGTATCCCATCAAAGTCAACCAGCAGCGCAGCGTCGTCGACGCGCTCCTCGAGCACGGCGGCGATAGGTTCGGGCTCGAAGCGGGTTCCAAGCCGGAGTTGCTCGCCGTGCTCGCGCGTTCGCGCCCGAACGGCGTCATTGTTTGCAACGGCTACAAGGATCGCGAGTACGCGCGTCTAGCGTTGATCGGCCAGGCGCTCGGTCATCGCGTGCACATCGTCATCGAGAAGCTCTCCGAGCTCGAGCTCGTGCTGCGCGAGTCGAAGAGCCTGGATATCGCGCCGCTGCTCGGCTTGCGCGTGCGTCTCGCCTCGATCGGCGCGGGCAAATGGCAAAACACCGGCGGCGACAAGTCGAAATTCGGTGTTACCGCCTCCGAGGCGTTGCGCGCTTGCGAGCGGCTCCGCGAGGCCGACGCGCTCGGGTCGCTCAAGATGATTCATTTTCACATGGGTTCGCAGATCGCCAATGTGCAGCACATCCAGTCCGGCATGCGCGAGGCGGCGCGTTACTACGCGGAGTTGCGGGCGGTCGGGGCGGACATCGATACCGTGAATGTCGGCGGCGGCCTGGGCGTCGACTACGAAGGCACGCGCTCGCGCAGCTTCTGCTCGACCAACTATTCGGTACGCGAATACGCGAACAACATCGTTTACGCGCTAGCCGAGATCTGCGAGGAGAAAAACCTGCCGCATCCCGACATCGTCAGCGAATCGGGACGCGCGCTGACGGCGCACCATGCGGTGCTGATCACCAACGTCGTCGAGCGCGAGCAAGCGCCCGGTGCGGGAAAGTTGCCGCCGGTGCGAGCCGGGGAGCAGCCGTTGATACGGGACATGTACAAGTCCTACGTGAACATCTCCAATCGCTCTGCGATCGAGGCGCACCACGACGCCGCCTACTATCTCTCGCAGGCCCAAGGCATGTTCAATCACGGCGTGCTTTCGCTCGCGGAGCGCGCTCGTGCCGAGCAGATCTATTTCGCTACCTGCTGGAAAGTGCACGAGCTGCTCGAGCCGTCCGCCAAAGCACATCGGGAAATTCTGGATGAGTTGAACGACAAACTTGCCGACAAGTATTTCTGCAATTTTTCGCTGTTTCAGTCGATGCCCGATCACTGGGCGATCGACCAGATCTTCCCGGTAGTACCGTTGAGTCGACTCGACGAAGCGCCGACGCGCCGCACGGTGTTACAAGACATCACCTGCGATTCGGACGGGCGCATGGACTGGTACGTCAACGCCGACGGGATCGACTCCACCTTGCCGCTACACGCGCCGCGAGAAAACGAACCGTACTTGCTCGGCATCTTTCTCGTCGGCGCGTATCAGGAAATTCTGGGTGACATGCACAATCTCTTCGGTGACACCGATTCGGTCCACGTGGAGGTTCTGCCCGACGGCGGCCATCGGCTGGTCGAGCCGCATCGCGGCGACACGGTCGACGCCGTCCTGCGGTACGTGCACTTTGATCCGGAAGATTTGCGTCAGGCGTACCGGGAGAAAGTGCGCCAGGCACACAATCTGGACGAGCGGCGCCGCAATAGCTTCCTCGAAGAACTAGCCGCGGGGCTCGAAGGGTATACGTACTTGGAGGACTGACGTTTTGCCACGTCGCGCTGGTCCGACGCTAGTCGGCGGCACCCTTCACCCTCAACCGAATCGGTTTGAGCCCAAGTTTGGCCAGCTGTTGATTGGCCGCATTGAACTCTTCTAATTTTTCATACGGCCCAAGCCGAACGCGGTGGTATTCACCTTTGCCCTCGATCGTGATCTTTTGAATTTGCGACGGCAGACCCTGCAGCGCAAGCTTCGCCTTGAGCTGATCCGCGTCCTCGAAGTTTACGAACGAGCCGGCTTGGAGGACGTATCGCTCACCAGTCTCGACGCGTTCCAGCTTGGTGGGTTTGGTGCGCGTCCCGCGGTCGGGGAGAACCGTCTCGACCTCGGGCAACACGGTGTAGAAATCGAGCTTCGGTTTGGCGGCTATCGGCTCGGGCCGTTTCGGCGCGGGTGGTTCCACGCGTCTCGCTTTCGCGAGCAGACCCGCGATCCCGTCGCTGGAGCCGGCGCGGCTGATCACGAGCTGCGTGAGCAAAACCGAAGCGACGCCGAGCGCCAACCCGAGCAGCAGGACCGCCCAACGGGGCAGGCGCTTTCCCGTCCCGCGTCTGTTTCTGCGCGAACGCGGCATTGCTACATGCTCTCCGGCGCCGAAACGCCGAGCAACTTCAGTCCATTTGCGATGACGACTCGTGTGGCTTCGATCAAGTTGAGTCGCGCGTCGCGTAAGTCCGGGTCGTCGATCAAGAACTTGTGCGAGTTGTAGTAGATGTGGAAATCGTAGGCTAGCTCGCGCAAATAGGTCGCAAGCTGCTGCGGTTCCGCGTCGCTTGCGGCGTCGCGCAGCAGTTCGGGATAGCGTCCCAAACGGTTCATCAGGGTGCGTTCGTGCTCCTCGGTGAGTCGCTGCAACCGGCGACTGCCGTTGTCGCGGTCGTGCGCCAGCCCCTTCTCTTTAAGCTGTTTGAACACGCTGCAAACACGCGCATGCGCGTACTGAACGTAGTACACCGGGTTTTCTTCGTTCTGCGCCAGCGCGATGTCGATATCGAACACGAATTGCGAATCGGCGCGGCGCGAAACGAGGAAGAAACGCACCGCGTCGCGCCCGACCCATTCGATCAGATCGCGCACGGTTACGTAGGAGCCCGCGCGCTTGGAGATTTTTACTTCCTCGCCACCGCGCACAACGCGCACCAGGCTGTGCAGCACGTATTCCGGGTAGCCCTGCGGAACGCCCAGGCCGAGCGCCTGCAATGCCGCGCGCACGCGCGTCATCGTGCTGTGGTGGTCGCTGCCCTGCACGTTGATCGCTTTGTGATAGCCGCGTTGCCACTTGGTCACGTGGTAGGCGACGTCGGGGACGAAGTATGTGTAGCTGCCGTCGGACTTGCGCATGACGCGGTCCTTATCGTCGCCGTAGTCGGTTGTGCGCAGCCACAGCGCGCCGTCGTTCTCGTAGGTCTTGCCGCTCGCTATCAGCGTCTGCACCGTCCCTGCGACCTTGCCCTCGGTGTACAAGCTCGACTCGAGATAGTAGTTGTCGAACTTCACCCCGAACTTTTGCAGGTCGATATCCTGCTCGTTGCGTAGGTACGTGACGGCGAACTTACGGATAGCCTCGAGATCGTTGGCGTCGCCGCTGGCTGTTACCGGTGCGCTGTCGGCAGCGTGAACCGTCTTCTTTGCGAGAAAATCGTTCGCGATGTCGAGAATGTAGTCGCCGTTGTAGCCCGCTTCAGGCCAGCCGCCTTCGCCCGGCTTAATCCCGCGCGTCCGCGCCTGGACCGATAGCGCCAAATTTTCGATTTGGACTCCTGCATCGTTGTAGTAAAACTCGCGAGTGACGGCGTAGCCCTGGGTCTCGAGCAGCGCCGACAGTGCGTCCCCTAGCGCCGCTTGGCGCCCGTGGCCGACGTGCAGCGGCCCGGTTGGATTGGCCGAGACGAACTCGACCATAACCTTTTGCCCCTGTGCGTCGCCGGCGCAGCCATACGCGCGCCCGCGAGCGAGAATGGTCGGAACGACCCGCGTAAGTGCGTCTGCTCGCAGATAGAAGTTGATGAAGCCCGGGCCGGCGACTTCAACGCGCTCCACGTGTTCCGACGGCGGCAACGCCGCAACGATGCGTTGCGCCAAGTCGCGCGGTCCGACGCGCGCTATCTTGGCCAGCCCGAGAGCTATATTGCAGGCAAAATCCCCGTGTTCCTTGCTTCGAGCGCGATCGATTTCAACGACCGGCAGAGGGTCGGGAAGCGGCGTTCCCCTTGCGCGTAGTCGCTGCAACGCTTGGACGATCAAACCCTCAAGATGCTGTTTCAAGTTGCTTATCGGCGGGGCGGATCGCGGATTTTACCCGCCCCGGCGCGGAGAAGCTAAAGTTCAGACGGCAGGGGACGAATTCGTGGCGCCGCGCGGATGGCTGGCATCAAGCTTGCTTCAAGTGACGACAGGCAAGGACGAGAATCACCTATGGATCAACCGAACAAGACATTTGCGGACATGCGTCGAGAGGCTCGGGCATCGGCCGCCACTCGCGTTTCGCGCAAGGAGCTGGCTCAGATCGCCCTGCTCAAGGACGCGCATCAAGAAGCCATCGTGCCGATTCTGCAGGATTGCGTGGTACGTCTGCTCGCCAGCGGCGAGATGCTGCTACGCGCCGGTGATGCTTGTCAGGCGCTCTATTTGATATTGAGCGGTCGCCTGCGGATGCAGGATCCGTCCTCAACGGTGCCCGACACCGTGATCAAGCCCGGGGACAGCGTCGGCGAGATGTTTCTGATGCAGGACGCAACGGTCCCTTGGACCATCTCTGCGGTGGAGCCGACCCGTCTGCTGGTCGTGGAGCAGAAAGTTGCGTGGGAACTAATTCGTGCGTCGCACGAAACCGCTCGAAACTGGCTAGCGCTCCTCGCGGAACGTTCCCGTGTCGGCGGTGTCATCCGCGGCAGTGAAGAACTGAAAACATCTTATAAGCGCCACGCCACGCTGGATGAATGCACCGGTTTGCATAACCGTCTGTGGCTGGACTCGATTATGCCTCGGCAGATGACGCGCAGCTCGAAGAACAACTCGCCGCTGGCCTTGCTGCTGGTTGAAATCGACGATTTCGCCGAGTACAGCGCGCAGTTCGGTCATGCGGCGGGAGATCATGCGCGCTACGCCGTGGCGCAAACGATGATGAACAACGTCAGGCCCACCGACCTCCTCGCTTGTCACAGTCCCGCGTCGTTTGCAATTATTCTGCCCGAGTCCGACGTCGCCGGAGCCGTTGTCGTCGGTGAGCGCGTGCGGTACGCCGTGAGCGAGGCCGTCGTGATGATGTCGGATGAAAGCATTCTCCCGTCACTCACCGTGTCGGTCGGCGCCGCCCAGTGCGAATCTGGCACCGATGCCGCCGCATTTATTGCGGCGGCCGAGACGGCGTTGCGATCGGCGAAGACCGTCGGGGGTAATCGCGTGGGGATGCAGCTCATCGCGAGTTGATTTGTCGCTTCGTCTTACAGGCCAACATCCGGCACCTTGCGCGGACTGTCGACGCCAGGTGAATCAGAAGGCCGACCCGCTCATTTAGACATCGATGCCCGGACGTGTGCCGAAGCTTCAATCAATCGCACACTGCCGTCGATACCGTATTTGAGTCTGTGCAGGTAACGGTCACGGTCATTGGAGTGAACGCGCTACCGCTAAATGCCCTAAAATCGTACGTAACGGCACCGATCGCGTTAGATCCTGGCACAAGGATATAAACATAAGCATTGCCGAAATCGTCTGTAGTGGTCACGTAAGGTTCGGCTTGCTGACTACCGATAGTCCCTATGCGATCAGAGTTTAAAATTGTGCCGCTGCCGGCGTTAAAAATATTGACCGACGCTCCTTTTATTGGATTTCCGCTTGCGTTGAACACGGTTACCGTAACGAAGCTTGACCCTATGAAGAAAGGTACGGTTATTCCGTTACTGGTTAGAAAGGCGCCGGTATAACTGAAACTAACCCCGCTTGGAAAAATCGTAATCGTGGAACCGGTCGGGGCCGCTCCCTCTCCTTTGTCACTGCCACAACTGGCAACGAAGATCGCCAATAGAAGCGCGGCACAATTAATTCTTTTCATGATCGACTCCCGAAATCTCGCGACAAAAGCTTAGGAGGCGGTACGCAAGGCCGCCGGCCGACAGAACCATGACTCGTAAAGTCAGTTTTGAACGAAATGACTTTCTGTTCTTCTTATAGTTGAGCCGCACCGGTCCGGCAAGGAGCGGCAGGCGTTTACGCGAGAACGCTAGGAACGTCCTTTACCCTAAAAATTCGAGTAAAGCTTGCGCCTCTTTCAGACCCGCGCGCTGCATGGGGCGGCCGTCCACCGGGCTGAGCGGTGTTTCGCGAACGCCGCGCGGGTCGAAGACATATAGTTCTATCGCCGTTCCGCCAGCCGTGAACTGATACGTCGAGACGTTCTGGTAGCGCTCGCCGCCAAACCGCACGCGACGCTCGCCTAAGTGAAACGGAATGTTGTGCTCGCCCAGGAACAGCCCCAACTCCTCCGGCGAATCGGCGCTTACGTGAAGCTGGATTTCCGACGCGGGCGTCACCATCCCCGCCAGCACCGGCCCTACCAGTCGCGGCTCGAACGGCGCTAGGAACTGCATGGCCTCGACCGCAATCTCGCGCAGGCGGCGCGCATTGCGAGCGAGCTCGGCCCCGTGGAACAGTTGCAGATGCCGGGAAAGAGACGCCTGGATTTCTTCGTTCGTGGGTAGATGCTGCACCTCGGCGAGGTTGAGCCGCGCCGCCGCTTTACGTTTGGCGGTTTGAAAATCACGTACGCCCTCCTCTGCCATGATGCGCGCGGCTTCAGTCGCGATGCGCAGTCGCTTCTGCTCGCCGCCGCGCGGACCGGCCTTGCGCGGGCGTGGACCGGTGCGCGATACCATCAAAAGAGTTTTTCGCGGATTTTGTCCGCGTCCGACGGCGTTGTTAACGTCGGAGCGGTTGGACCGGCGACGGTCGCGGCGCGGTTGTCGGGCGCGGTGGGGGTTGTTTCGGCGAGCCCGGTCCCACCGTTCTCGGTTCCCTGAATGAAGTACTCTTCCATTACATTTGGACCTGGGTTCGCAACCCGCGCGCCGGTTTCCGTGTCGACGTACGCTTTGACAATGCCTTCGGGGGGAACGAGACGCCGCTCCGGGGTGCCGTCGAGCGCGACCCGCGCGTACTCCATCCACATCGGGAGCGCGGCTCGCGCGCCGGCTTCTCCGCGGCCGAGTGGCGCCGCTTGATCGAACCCGAGCCAAGCGGTGGCAACGAAGTCGTTGTTGAAGCCGGTGAACCAGGCGTCGCGATAGTCATCCGTCGTTCCGGTTTTGCCAGCGAGATCCTTGCGTCCGAGCGCCTTCGCCCCGGCGGCGGTACCCTCTCGGATGACGTCCTGCATCATGCTGGTCATTAGGAAGTTGATTTGCGGGGTCAACACGCGGGGAGCGACGCGCGGTTGAGCTTTCTCATCGGACGCCGAGCCGGGAGCGCTTATCGACATGGCGCGTGTCACATCCGCCGCGATGTCGGTTTCGCATTCCAGGCACGCGATGAGTGGATCGGCTTGCTCCAGCAACGTGTGCCGACCGTCTTCGACACGGCTGATGAAATAAGACTGAACGCGCGAACCGCCGTTGGCGAAGATCGCGAAAGCCGACACCATCTGTAACGGCGTCGCGGACGCGTTGCCGAGCGCGAGCGACAGATTTTTAGGCAGCTTCTCGCCGTCGAACCCGAAACGTGTCAGATATTGTGCCGTATAGGTCGGTCCGATCGCACGTACCAGACGGATCGAAACGAGATTGAGCGAGAGCGCCAGCGCCTTGCGTAACCGTGTCGGGCCAAAAAATTGCCGAGTGTAGTTTTCCGGGCGCCACTCCTCCTCCAGGTTGACATCCTCGATCACAATCGGCGCGCCGCTGACGGTTGTTGCGGGAGTGAACCCTTTTTCGAGAGCGGCGGCGTAAATGAAAGGCTTGAGCCCAGACCCGGGCTGGCGTTCCGCCTGAGTCGCGCGATTGAAATTGGCCTGATAGAAGTCGAATCCACCCGTGAGCGCGAGGATCGCGCCATCGCGCGGACGCAGTGAGACGAGCGCGCCGGCAACTTGTGGAATCTGCGCCAATCGCCACCGCGATTCGGGTCCGCCAGGGCCGGTCGCCGGCTCCTCCGTCGGTTCGAGGTGTATCACGTCGCCGCGCTGCACAATGTCGCCGGCATTCGTCGGTGCCGATCCAACGGCATTTTCGTTGACATACCGCCGCGCCCAAGAAAGGCCCGGCCAGTCGAGCTCGATGACGGTTCCGTCTTGCGTATAAACCGAGACGGAACGTTCAGCGACTTCGGTCACGATACCGGGTAGTAACTCGCCGACCACGCGGTAATCTTTGAGCGCGTCATCGAGCCGCCCCATGTCGAGCGGCTCGTGCAGCGACACGTGCGCTGCAGGTCCGCGATAACCGTGGCGTCGGTCGTAGTCAAGCAGCCCCCGCCGCAGCGCCTGATTTGCCGCGCGTTGATGTTTGCTGAGAATCGTCGTGTAAACGTGAAACCCGCTCGCGTAGGCTTTTTCGTCGTAAGTTTGAAACATGTACTGCCGCACCATCTCAGCGACATAAGGTGCGTCGAGCGCATAACGTACGACGTGCTTGCTTGCGGTAAGAGGCGTCTTGAGCGCTTGTTCGAGAGTCGCCTGATCGATGTGGCCGAGATTGAGCATGTGCCGCAAAACGTAATTGCGTCGCTCCATCGCGCTTTGCGGATTGCTCAACGGGTTGTCTCTCGATGGCGCCT